>JBCBHI010000007.1:0-19325 GCA_038525885.1 Bacteroidota bacterium | reverse complement strand
TATAGGGCTCGGCCTGTAGTCGTTTATTGAGTACCAATAGAATTTGGGCGTCATCCGATTATAATTGGTACCCGCAGCACCGTAGCGAAAATCCAGGTTACCGTCTCCGCCCCATTGCAAATAACCATGAGAGTTCCCATGTCCCAATCGTAGATAATCTTGGGTGTTATTCGTAGCGTTGTAAATTTCTATCGTCGATCCAAAAGTTTGTATCTCAGGGTAGAATAGGGCACTGCCGGTTCCTAGCCGTAGCACCTCATTTTTCTGAGCGAAGAAACTAATCCCGTCCACAAAATTTGTAGTTTCTCCCCCTTCTTGCATAGCCGTAGTGGAGTGGGTGATAAACTCGCCACCATCTTCACCATTCCCATTGGAGTATACGTGGAACTGAAAGACTTCCTTGGCCGTGAAGTGACTGCTGGAAGAAAGGTCAGACCCAAATTTATTCGTGGTTCTGGACTGCGTCCATGTTTGGGCGTATACCTGATGACTAAAAATAGCCCCTAAGGCAAGCAGGCCCAGCAGTAGCAGGGCCTTTTGGGCGGTGCCGCCCGCAATTGTGGTATTGGTATTTCTCATTGTAAATGTCATTGTACTGTGGATAAAGCGTGTTCCGTTAGGAATCGGTTGGCACACCGGACTTTCCGGTGATGTGGTAAGAATGCGCCTCATCTGAGACCGAGGACCGGCTTGGGACCGGAGCGAATACTCGCTTTGTGATGTTGTCTAGCAGTACCCCCGCTGTCAGTTTAGGAGGGAATCAAAAAATCCATGACGATGGATATGCGGTGGCCGGGCCACATCACAAAGGTGGCTGGTGAGAGGAAGGCGATGAAAAATGGAACCTCTGCAAGAACTGACAGGGGGGGTTATAAATAGGTTAGTCTTGGGGGTAGGGAATAGTTAGGGATTTGACTCTAACTATTTAGTAATCAAGCTACTAATCTATTTTTCGCTATGGGTATATGGTAAATGGCGATGACTGAAGGGTTAGCTAAAGGGTATCGTTAGGGTGGAATGCTCGATTCGCAGATAAACCTCTACATAAGTCTACCCTACCCTAGCAAATACTGTCAGGTAGCTAAGATTTTCCAAATAGATAAATCCGAAAATCGAGACGGGATATTTATTTAAAAAACTGACTATCAGGGTTATAGTAAAATTATTTTTCTATTTGTGGAACAGTCGCTGTATAGCAATCGCTAATCAGTTGCTTTGCATGGGTACCTGGGAATTTGGATATTCCAATTTCGAGAAGTAGCTGAACTGTAGCGTTGGAAAAATTCACTGATGGAACCTCAAAAAGTATATAAACTACTACTGGTAGATGATGACGCCCAAATTCTATTGGTACTCAATAAACGACTACAGGCCGAGCCCTATAAGTTGCTGTATACCCCTAAAGGGCAAGAGGCGCTCGGGATTGCAATAAAAGAACAGCCCGACCTGATTTTGTTGGACTGGGTAATGCCCGATCTTGACGGAATAGAAACCTTGGAAGTACTAAAAGCACATCCAGAGGTACGGCAGATCCCGGTGATCATGTTTACCGGGCTGCACAAAGATGCCGCCCATCTGGAGCAAGCCCTTACCCAAGGTGCGGTCGATTTTCTGCACAAGCCCTTTGACCCTATTGTGCTCAAGGCCCGGGTGGCCAATACCATTCGGCTGCATGAAGCCAACCAGGCCCTGCTGGCCATGGAGCAACGGGAAACTGAACGTTTGCAAGAGGAGATAGACGCCAAAACCCGTGAACTGGCATCGCAAGCCATGCACCAGCACGAGCTGGAGTCGTTGCTACAGGACGTACAACGTTTGATAGAAACCGAGGAGATGGGACCCGCTGAGCGGAAAGAGATCAGCCAGCGCATTCGTCAGCAGTTGGCCAATAACAGCTGGGAGGAATTTCAGCGGCACTTTGAGGCGGTCAACCCTCAATTCTTCAGTAAGCTCACCGCTATGCCGGGCAAACCCTTCACCCCGGCGGAGGTGAAATACGCGGCCTACCTACGCATAGGTCTGCGCAATACGGACATCGCCAACTTATTGGGTATTAGCAATGACTCGCTCAATACCAGTTTGTACCGGATGAAGAAGAAGGTAAATCTTACCGGGAAGGATTCGCTTCGTGAATTTATTCAGCAATTATAGTTTCGACCCTACGATGACGCCTACACCACTACCTACCCTCTTATTTCTAATCGCCCTTGGCTTGCATTCGCACGTAATGCTGGGACAAGAAAATCCATATCAAACCCAAATCGATAGTCTGGAAAGGGTTTTAGCCAAGCACCCACAAGCGGATACGGTGCAGGGGCGTATCCTTTTTCAATTAACCTTGGCTACGCTGAACGCGGGCGATCAGGCTAGAGCACTACAGCTTGACAGTCAAGCCCTGGCTCTTAGTCAGGCCCTCCATTGGGAATCCGGAGAGGCCGAAGCTCAAGAAAAGTTTGGCCGCATTTATATGCGAAAGGGGGTATACGACCAAGCTACGAGGCATTATCAGTTGGCTTTGGAGATGCGCGAAGCCTTGGGAGACCGCGAAAGCATGGCGGGAAATCTGAACAATCTGGGAGTACTGCAACAGTATCAAGGTAAGTATGATGAAGCGGTGGACTATTTCCAGCAAACTGCAGCCCTTACCCGAGAGCTGGCTGATACGCTTACTTTGGTGGTGGCCATTTCCAATTTGGCCAATATTGCTTCCCATTACAAGGATCATGAGCAAGCCATGGCCTATCTCAATCAGGCCATTGAATTACAATCAGGATCGTCTTACACGGTGTATTTGCCCCATAATTATATCACGTTAGGGAATATCCTTCGTAAAAAAGGCCGACTCCCCGAAGCCTTAGTCGCTTTGCGCAATGCCTTAGGGGAATATGAGAAACAAGAACAAGTGGTAGGCCAGATCACCGCTTGGCGAAATCTGGGGCGATGCTACAAGGACCGTAGGGATATCGATTCAGCCAAATACTGTTCTCATCAAGCGCTTGATTTAGCTACAGTTACGCAAAATATCAGAGAGGTGGGAAATGCGGAATCTACTTTGGGCAGCTTGTACCTGGCTACTTCCGAATACGAGGCAGCGCGCGATCACTATAAAGGTGCGGTGCATGCCTTTCAACAAATCCAAAACCCAAAATGGCTAGCCAGTTCCATGGTTAGTTTAGGGAACATCTTCATGAAACTCAATCAGCTGGATTCGGCCATTGTGTATTTTCAGCAACTAGCCGCTGTGGCGAATATCAGCGAAGAGCCCGATGTGTACATAGATACTTACTTCCGAATGGGACGTTCGTACCATAGCTCGGGCCTAGTGCCCATGGCGCAAGAGAGCTATCTGGAAGCCTATGGTTTGGCGTTAGCTACGGGAAATCAATACAATGAAGCGAAGGCTCTGAACAATATGGCGAGCCTGGCTTCGACCCAAAAAAACGTAGAGAAAGCAAAATCTTATTACTTACAAGCCGCTCAAATACACCAAGCAATAGAGGAATATGACTGGTTGCTTTCGGATATGGAAGGGTTGGCCAATACGCTCATGTCATTGGAAAATCACGATTCTGCGTTGGTTTGTTTGGAGACCTGTACGGAATTATTTGCTAGTCTCAACCGCCGGGTTTCCCCGCAGATTCTCCAACTGAAAGGTAGAGCCTACTTTCTGTTAGAAGAATGGGACCAAGCTGAGTTTTATTTTAGGAAAAGCCTGGCCCTGTTTGAGCAAGGAGAAGATCTGAAAGGACAGGCAAATAGTAAACGGTATTTGGGTAACGTATTCTACGAACGTAAAGAATTTGTGGAGGCTAAGCGGTGGTTACAAGAGAGCTTGGACGACGCTCTGACTACCAATTCCTTATTTAGCCAGAGTGGATCGCATAGATCTCTTGCCAAAGTGTACGCCCAATTGGGGCAAGGGATGAAGGCCTACGAGCATCATCAAGTCTATATGAGCCTTAAGGATCGCTTGTTGAATGAGGAAAACCTTCGAAAGTCGACCCGACTAGAAGAGCAGTTTGCTTTTGACCAGGAAAAGCAGGCACTGCTGCAGGCCCAGGAGCAAGAGGAGATGCTGCTACAGGCGGAGATAAACCGACAGCGGATTGTGCAATGGGCTTTGGCAGGCGGTGCGGGTTTATTATTGCTGGTAATGGCACAAGGTGCACTGAGCTACCGCCGCAAGCAAATGCAAAACCGACAGATTGCCGCTAAGAATACCCAGATCAGTGAGCAAAATACCCAGCTCAAGTCCCTCTCGAGATTCCGCGAGGTGTGGACCCACATGGTGGCCCACGACATGAAAAATTCGCTAAACACCATCATGGGGCTGGCTGTGCCCTCGCCCCCGCCCGATGTGGAGTCCATCACTCGCATTAACGAGTCGGGCCGGGTAATGCTGGACCTGGTGACCAATATGCTGGACGTGCAAAAGCTAGAAGAGGCTAATGTGGCCCTCAACCGCAGTACGGTACCCGTACATGAGCTGGTAGAAAAGGCCCGAGGCCGGGTGGTTTTCCTGTACCAAACGGGGGGAATACAATTGATGCCGGAGATTCCGCAGCCCTACTACCTTTCCGTAGATGCGGAAATGATGGTGCGGGTATTGGTCAATCTGCTCAGCAACGCTGCCAAGTACTCCAAGCCCAACACTCAGGTACGGGTAGTCTGCCAGTCAGCCCAAGGTACCCTCACCCTACAAGTGATTGATGAGGGCAAAGGCATACCCGAAGCGGATCTGCCCCACATTTTTGAGAAGTACTACCAGGTAGAGGCCCGCTCCGCCGGCCATGCCGCTTCCAACGGCTTGGGTCTTACCTTTTGTAAGCTAGCCGTAGAGGCGCACGGGGGTACCCTTGCGGTAGCCAGCACCCTGGGCAAAGGCACCACCTTTACTATGGCCCTGCCGGAAGTTACCGGGCACGTACCTGCTTCGTCTACTGAAGAACTTGTAGGATCAGATCCGGTATCTACACCGGCCATTTCAGAGGAAGTAAAGACAGCTCTGCAGCCATATGTGGATGCACTACAGCATCATGAAGTATTTGAGGCTACGGATATACTGGCCGTACTGGAGAGCCTGCCTGAGGCCTTGCGCACTAGTGAATGGAAGCACCAAGTGGAACAGGCGGTGATCCATGGGGATGGCGTGCAGTATCAGGCCCTTTTGCAGCAGGTAGCAGCGGTGAGGTCGGTGTGAAGAGAGTTATTAGTTGGGTGGGGGACTGCTAGTTGTTGAGGTGGCGGATCGTCGTGTGACCACTAGGAGTGGTCTTACGACTGCTGTGCGATGGGCGTGTAAATGGAGGGAACTTTTTAGTTTGGAGTTGTTAGTTAGGCTTCCACCACTCCGAGGAGTTTGCGTTTGCTAAACCTTAGCCGGGCTACGGCTGCCCCCTACAGAAATCTCTCCTCCTCCATCTCATCTTTCTCTGCTTATCCTCCTCCACATCCAATAAAATTCTCTGTGACCTCTGTGTCTACTCAGTGCACTTTGTGTTCCCCTGGATCGGCACGTTTGGTGCACAGTAGTTACGGGTCGATAAGGTTAAAACCACCCCGAGTTAAAACTCACCCCTCCTTCGAAAGGAGGGGATTTATACCGTCCTACAGAAATCCACCCACGCCCCATCTCCAGTATCCAACTCATAATTCATAACTAATAACTAAAAAGGTGTTCCCTTCCTCCTCCTTTCAATAAAATTCTCTGTGCTCTATGCGTATACTCCGCGCCCTCTGTGGTTCAATTTTGTCATATAGCAAAAAAGCCCGGACCAACGGCCCAGGCTTTTGACAAACATTTCTAAAAGGAAATAAACGAGAGCGTGTGCCCCCCAATCCCACGCGGGGGGCACGGCACGCTTACTTGACGAACTTAATCGTCTGGGATTGTGTACCCTGGCGCACTACCAGTAGGTATACGCCAGCTTCTAGCTGGTCAGACACGGCTATGGCCTGCCCGTTTCCACGGGTGTGTGCGTCCAGCGTTTCTGTGTGGATCAGAGCTCCTATCAAGCTGCGGATTTCTACTTCCACCACTTGGTCTGATCCTTTGCTGTCCCAAGTAAACTGTACTTGGTTGTTCTGGATGGGATTGGGGAATACCTCCACCGACAAGGGCAGTGCAATACCCGCATCCTGTATCACCGCTACGCGGGAGTAGACTTCGGTACCGTCCGTACGCTGAATGCGCAAGCGGTAGAATACCCGGTCCTCGAATACCTCGGTATCCTCAAAGTCCAACTCCTCAGCCTCGGTAGGCCGTACGCTGCCGATGGTCTCGAAGTAGTCCCCGTCCGCAGAGCGCTCTACCAGGTAGTTCTGTGTACCACCCAGATCATACTGTTGCCAGTGTAAAGCTACGCTACCGTCTTGTTGCTGCTCTCCGGCTAGCGCCAGGCTAGCGAGACGGAGTGCGGCCACGGTCTCATTCACGATGGTGAACACTTCGGACACGGCAGTGTCCAGCACGTTGCCTACTCCATCGGTAACTCCGGCCAACTGCAAGCGTAGCTTAGCGCCGTCGTTGGTCATGGTGAAGTCAGGGTGGAAGTAGAACGTGACGTCCGATCCGCCAGCCTCAGTACGGTACATGGCATCGGACAGCTTCACGTAGGTGGTATCCTTAGGCCCCCCACCTAGCGGAGTGGTGATAACCAACTCGTGCAGACCCAAGGTTTCTGCTACCAGCGTCTCCGGTGCGATGTCCTCGGTGAAGGTGAGTTGAATCGTTTCGCCATTGCGTACCTCACGATTTGCTGGCGTCACACTCAGCAACCAAGGGCTCTGGGTATCGATGGTACCCGATGCGGAACCCGAGTACTCAGGGAAACCGAACTCACCGTAGGCCACGGCACGTACCGCATAGTTGCCGTTGGGCAAGGCAGGGGTCCAGGTATACTCATGGTAAGGCAGATTGCCATACTTGGCAGGATCGGCTTCATAAGCCGCTACCAGCTCTGCTTGCGTCAGGGTATCGATGAGGTGCCACTCAGGGTCGTGCTGACCAGAGTACTGCAACAGGATACCCTCCAGTGAGCTTTCCAGCTCGTACAGGTCGAAGTTGTTCAAGAGCAATTCTACGGTGCTGTTGGCCTCGCTGATTACCCAGTCGCTCGAAGGCTCGGCCAGGCTTACGGACGAGGTTTCCTTACCGAAGTTGCCGATACGGAACGCATAGGATAGCGCAGGTCCGGCATTCAAGGCCTGGTCGGCATAGCTATCTACCGAGATAGTCACTGTACCACCGAAGTAGTTCTTCAGCTCGTTTTCATCAAAGATGAACTCGATGCCACTACCGGAGCAGAGTGCTTGTATGGGTGTTAGTGTACCCAAATTGCCCTGATAGTCAACCACCGATACCGTGTAGGTAAACCCAGCTTCACAATCCAAGGACTCGGTGAAGCTAAAGCTTACGTCATCTCCGCTGTGGTATACACTGTCGCTAGGCGAAGGCGTACCCACCAAGGCAGGTGCGATGCGGTCAATACGACCCGATAGGCTACCGGAAATCGACTGCCGACCCGTGTTACCCGTAGCTACGGCCCGTACCTCGTAGTTACCGTCGGCGATGCTCGTTACATCCCAGGCAATCACATCGGTCGGCTCCAAGTTGGCACCGGAGGTGCGGTGGTGCGTTACCAGCTCCGCTCCCGTTAGGCGCCCAATCTCGGTCCAGGCTATCTCGTTGGGGCGCTTGTACTCCAAGGCAATATGCTCCAACGAATGGGTGGTCTGGAACACTTCGTAGCCCGCAATAGCGAAGTTCAGCTCCTGCGAAGGAGAAGAGGTGTTCACCAGCCAGTCTGCCGGGCTTACTAAGCGCACCGGTGAAGGCGACTGCTTGAAGTAGTCTACCATAAAGGTAGTGCTGTAGTTAGGCAAGGCTGAGGCGTTGCCCAGGAAGTCGGTGATGCCTGATACCGTTACCTTGATCATCCGGCCGTCCAGCTTCTGCAAGGTATCCTGATTGATCAGGAGGCTGATGCTGCTACCACTACCGGTTACAGTGTAGTAGAACGCGGCCATATCGGCTTCTGCCGTACCCAGCAGGGTATCGCCCAATAGGGTTACCCGTACGTTCTCAGCATCGCTTAGGAAGGCTTCCATATCCAGCGCTTCGGTGAAGCTAAAACGGATCTGCTCGTTCTCGTTGAGCAAGCCATCCGCTGGATTGGCGATGCCGTTCAGATCCGGAACCGTACGGTCGATGGTACCGCTGAGGATGTTGGAGTAGGCTATGCTACCGTTCTCATGGATCACCATTCCGCGAATCTGATAATCACCGTCTAGGGTGCCTTCTGGCAACTGCCATACGAAAGGATAGGTAGGCTCGGGATAGGTGTTACGCTTCTGATCGAAGTAGGCGTACAAGACCTCTTGGCTCAGAGCTTCCGTTTGCTCGGTTTTGTCCACCATCGGGGTCCACAGCTCATCGTTAACCCGCTTGTACTCCATCACAATCTCCTTGAGACTGTGCAGGTTCTGCTCTACGTCATAGTCGCGCAGCTTGAAGGCCACGTCCTCGGCAATCTCGTTACCGCTGTTATCCACACCCGCATCAATCACAAACCAGCTACCGAGATCAGACGAGATGCTGAGCGGCGAAATAGGCTTGCGGTAATGGAAATCTATATCTACCCGACCGCCATTGTTCCAGATGTTGCTACTGCCGCCGCAGTAGGGCTTGGCCTGGATCACGACATCCTCGAAATCGTACCAGTTCTGGTTGCCCTTGCTCACGTACAGGTAGGTCTGGTAGGTAGTATCCGGTTTTACCGCTACCACCGCTGCCTTCGTCAGGTTGATGCCCGCACCCTCTAGCTTGAGGCCTAGCCCGTGCTGGTTGCTACCCAAAGGGGTATGCAAGGACACTAGGCGCTGCTCTCCGAAAGGATTGCCTGAAGACACGGTTACTGGAACCGAAAGTACGGCATCGGGATCCAGATCGAAATAGGCCGTGGGCAGTAGCTCCCCAAGCTCATTGCTCAACTGAATCACCGGATTGTCCCGGGCAATGGTACCGGGCTCGTACGGACATGAACTGCGACCACCCACCAGATTGAAGTAGGGCGAAAGCTTGGTGCCGGGGCTATGTACCCCGCTATACAGCACGTCTACACTAAACTGATCCCCATCATCGTCGTCGCTCAGGGTAAAGCCAGTGGTAAAGTCTTCTCCTTCTACCACAGTCTGATCATGAGCCCAGCTATGTTTGGTCTCCAGTTCGAGTTCATAGCTCAACTTACCTCCGATATCCTTCACGTCTTTGACGAGGGTACCTCCACCAAATCCGAACCAGGTTTGGATATCTACCTCCAACGTATACTTGCTTTCGAACGTCAACCCAATTTCCAGGTACTCCAAGTGTCGCTCGCTGGAAGTGCCTCCAGAAGTATTCTTTGTGGATCGGGAGACGGCCGCGCCTGCGGAGAAAGTCAGGTTTTCTAGGGGATCGAAGGTATCCTCAACCAAATCCAATAAGCGGCCATTTTCCAGGCCCTGGTAGTCCAGGAACGAAGGACCGTAGGCATCGTAGAACTTCTTCACTTCACGTAGCGCCAGGTATTTCTGGTAGGCCTCACGATAATCATCTCGGTCTTCCTCGGTCCAATTACCCATCAGCTCATGAAGAGGCTGAGTGAAACATCCGTTATTAATCCATAGAGATTGGTCTTTACAGAACTCCTTGATGGTCTCACGGTACTCTCCTATTTCCCGATGCGCAAGTCCTCCCGTTCCAAAGGTGAAGTGTTCCTCGTTAGCAAACGTACACATCTCACACACTGGGGTGAACCGGGTATCCATATCATCCAGGATGACCTGGAAACGCTCCTGGCTCTCTTCTATACGAGGAACGATATCCTGACTTGCCTGATCTTCGCCAAACTCATAGCTACTATTGGGATCGGTCAGGGCAGCATAGTAGTCCAGAGTAGTCTCTATTTGACTACGGGTGTAGGTCCACATAGTAGCAATATCAGTAGGCCCCACCTTGATCTCACGGGTTTTGTCCACCGCGCATGACTCAAAATCCAGAGCCAGTTTCTCGGTTATACCGTAGGCCACTACTACATCCAGACCTACCACAATATCCGCATCTTTACCGTCCAGCGCTCCTTGCAGATTGTCACTAGGCAAAGCACCTGCACGGGTAGAAAGCCCTTCCGTGAAATTCAGAGAAAACAACTGACTGTTTCCAGACGTACCGTTCACTCCACCATTGGTAACGATCTCAGTACCGATCGTTTTACCCACGGTCGTCGCTTCAAAGCTTCGTGACTTATTCAAATCAAACGAACCATTGTAGGTGTTGCTCAATGCGAACTGGAAATTCGAATTCTCCTGGATGTAAGCAAAGCTCTCATCACCCGGAGGGTCACGCAATACGTAAAGGGGCACGGGCTGGGGCTCCTCCAGAATTACGAATACATCCGATCCTGCCAACTGTTGATCACCCAGTACCATAATCTCTTCGTAGGTAGAGCCCTGGTAGTTGTGGTTATCATCGTAGTAGTACACCTCCAGCAGATGCTTGTAGGGCGTCACCAAGTTGGGGGTATGGGCCAGCAGCTTTATGGACTGCCATTGTTGGCCGTCGTAGCGGATGGTATCCAGCGGCGCGTTGTCCGTGGTTAGGATGTCTCCACCCGGAAATTTAGCCAGTAAATAACCGCTCGTTACATTACAACTCGTCCCGTTGATGGTTTGGCTCGGCGTTACGGTCAGTTCTACCTCGCTAGCCAATATTCCATCAGGGTCCGGTTCGGCCACCATCACGTAGAGATCGCAGCCTTGCTCCAAGGCATTGATCCCAGCAATGCTCAATTCCGCACGTTCGTTGTAGCGCATGTAACTACGCGCTTTGTACGCCTCGTCTTGGGTATCCAGATAGTTCACATACCGAGACTTATTGGGTATGGTCAGGTTACGCGAACGGAAGTAGTCCATTACACCTTGACTAAAGGCGTCTGATTTGTTTACATCTACCACGGATACCGTATAGTTCAAGGGAGGGAGCAAGAGGTCTGCTTCCCGCTCTATGGTCTCTACCATCATATCTACTTTGCCGTCGGCATCCCGGATGCGCAGCACATATTCATATCCACCGAATACCTCACAATCGCCGGGGCCGGCCACAGCTACGGAAACGGGGAAGTTAATCGTCTCTATGATGCTGAGTGCCGTCAGTTCCCGGGTCATCAGGTCTGCGCCTGAGAGCGGTACCGTCAGCGTAGAATCTGCAGCGTTGATCGTGCGGTTGCCAGAATCTTGATAGTAATACCCAAAGGCTTCCATGGACTCGTTGGCCTCATCCAAAGGTTTATTGCCTATGGCCAGCTCATAGTTTAATCCCTGTTCGAGGAAGTAGGGCAGCACAAAGGAAAACTTACCGTCGGCGTCTGTTTTGACGTGATTTATCGCCGTTTTAGAATTCACCTCGTCCAGCTCGTACAAGATTACCTCCACACTATCGCGGCCACAGTCACAATAGGTGTTGGTGATAGTGCCCTCAATCAGGCGCGCCCGGTTGTTGATGAAGATACCAGCTGAACCTTGCTTGGTGGAATTGTCTAGCAGAATTTCTACGGCCTGTTTATCAAAATGGATATGATTGGCCGCGGGTGTTACAGTATAAATAACGCCTTCGTGCGTATAGGCCAGTTCTCTAAACCGAACTTTACCCTCGGCATCGGAATAGGCCACTTCCTCGTAAGGAATCCCATTCACCAAGGCCCGAATCTTGAGTGAATCTCCTTCGATAGGCGATCCGCTGCTAGCATAAATCTGTGCCGTGACCAAACCGTCTCCTATGGTACCCCCTTGGGTAGAACGGATATAACGCGCTGTGATTTCTTCATTGACGATATATACCGCTGCCAGTTCATAGAAATGAATGACCCCGGGTTTGGCATTTACATCCTCAAAGTATACCTCATCGATCGGTAAGGTGGCAATCTTTTCACCATCACGCAGAAGCTCATAATGGGTTGTATAGCTTACCCCATTGATATCTGGATGTTCCCAGGTTGGCTGGTCCCAGGAAAGAAAGACACTGGCAGACCCGTTGGCCAAGGCATCAAAGTAGTTCGAGAATTTCGTGGAGTCAGACAGACCCATATTCAAGTAGTTGATATCTTGAGACTCGCCACCTTGTCGGTCGTCCTGGTGGGCTACCAAATAAACTGCAAATCCATCCGTAGAGTCGTATTTGAGGTCCTCATAGTCTGGAATAAATAGGAACTCCGTCTGCTCTTTGGAGATCGGCATATTTTCATACCGTATGGTATCCCCATTGATGGGGTTTCTGGCGACGTATATACTATCGTAAGGGCTATTCCTAATGGTCAGTCGGTAGCCATCGAAACGATCGGTAGGCATGGTCCAACGCAAGCGGTGATAGTCTTTATCCACCAAGATTAAAGACTCGCCCCCCAAAAACTCAGGTGCGGGTAAAGGGGCGTAGGTATGGGTGTTACCTACCCAGTCCGAGGCGTAGAGCTGTCCATTGCGCTCCGAAACGGCCCGTAGCTGATAGTGATAGTTTGCGGAGGCTACCCCTTCCGTGTAGTAATAGGTGTAGGCTGTATCGACATTGGAAATCCATTCGTGCACTACAGTATCCACCCGATCGGTATTGATAATCATCCACTCGAAGGCGTCTACGCCAGCACGGGTATAGCGCCAGTCAAATTTTAGGGAATCAAAGTTGATTACCTCTAGCTGGGGTTCCATAACTGCTTTGATTTCAGGAAACACAATAGTGGCTGTATCCCCTGCAGATAGGTACCGTTGATCTTCGAGAATGCTGTAAGTACGTACCGTATAGGTGGTATGCGTTACGGGCACCCCATGCAGGTCTACCCACATCGTTTCCGGGTACGATACTGCCCCTATGCTATCAATTCCCCGGTATATCACCGCTCCTTGTACGGTGTTGCTGGTAGCAGGGTATGTCCAGGTAATTTCCACCGCATTGTCCACATCACCCGCATTCCCTAGGGGAGCGAGCTGTGCCGTCGTATTCAACACTGCTCCGGGTGCCGGATACACCGCATCGGTTTTGGCCGCATAGGTGGAAATAACCGTCAGCTCTTCGGTCACGATGTACGAATAGATATCGTACCGATACCCTTGCTGAGGGAGCCCTGTGGTGTCAATGAAATGATAGGCCTCATCTACCGATATAGTAGCCAAGGCTTCGTCGTTTCGGGTGATCACAAAGCCCTCTACATTTTGGCGAACCGGCGCCCAGTTCAGCTCCACGTAGCCTTGCGCTTGGTTGCTCAAAGCACCCGCATAGGCAGGGGCCTCCAGTACCGGATAATCTACCCCACTCACCAGTGCCACATCCGTATCCGTATATAGGGTTTCACCCATGGCATTGATCACGTACGGGCGTACGTAATACACAGCACTTGCCGAATTGGTACTATTCAAGGTATCGGTGTACACCATTTCTGTTCCGTAAGGCAGGTCGGCCACTTCGTTTTCGGCACTGCCCTGATATACCTTTACGCCGGTATATACCCCGTTGTCCAGTGCCCAGCGAAGCTCATTCGTCAGGTGTACCGGATCGGCTACGGCCTGCGCACTCACGACCCTGGCGGTGGCGGTGTTTTCAGGGTACAGATAATCAGTAGTACCCCGCGTAATGCCGTAGGAATATACCTGCTGCTCAGGAGTGATCCGTAGTGCATCGGCTACACTCACTTTTCCTTCGCCGGGGGCCACGTAGTCAAGCGCAGTAGCACCGTTGGGCAATTCCAGGTCCGTAAGGCGGTAGTATCCCGCGCTGTCGGTGACTGTCCAGTGGCCGGCTACCCCTACGTAAACGTGTGCTTGCGGCGTGTTGTCCGCCCCAAATACATAACCCTGTATACGCTGGTACCGACGGGCTACACCATAGTCCCATACCTCGGGCGATTGGCGACCGTCCGCGTAGGTGGCCCACAGTTTGTATTCCATCACCTGATCCGCCGGGGCTTCGTGCAACCAGGCACGTTGTTCGTTGGGCAGGGTAGTTTCTGTCCATGTAGTGGTACCCACCGCCCGGTAGGCTAGCGTAAAGGTGACATCGGTATAGTGAGGGTACTCCCAGGCCACAAATACCTTGCGTTGGGCATCCTTACTAGCTACCAGAGTAGGTACGGCAATTTCAGAATCGTTGGTAGCCAGGCTGGGTTCTGTGGGTACAGATAGGCTGCTAGGGGTAGGCAGCGTAGCACCCGTGTAGCTGGCCCATAGAGTATCCGTAGTGTAGAGGCCCTCGGGCGTATGCTTATACAGGGCTACGCCTACGGTACCGGCTTCTGCACCGGGTGAAGCATTCAGCACCGAGTAGGTTACCCGGCCTCCCGTTTCGCCTGCAAAAGGTGCGTTGAAGGTTTTCACCCGCACATCACCGTTCTCCCCAATCATCAGAAAACCGTCGATTTCCTCCTCGGCTACATTGTACCAATCGGGTACCTCTACCTCCAGCAGCACCCCTTCGGCAGTGCCTTGCGCAGTCACCACGGTTTCTCCGGTTCCAAATTGGGGATAGGTCTCCGTCTCTTGATCCAGAAACTCCGTAGCCCCGGTGAGTAGGGTCACCCATAGGCTGTATTCGTAGGTAGCACCGGGTATCCCCGTGTCGTCGTAGATGTAGTAGCTGTCGCTGGTGGTATTATGCGGTACAGTCTTAACAAGTACTGAGTCGCCCGTGGCTACGTTTCTACGCATAATGGTATAGGACTGCGCCAGGGCTTCTTTCTCAATCACCAACCGGATTTGCATATCCCGCACGCGGGCATACAGTTCATACCGATTGGGCGAATTCTTTCCACGGTAGTAGATTCCGCTGAGGGTAGTACTCGCATGGCGCACTTCACTCCCGTCAGCTGTGTAATAATAAGCCAGGAAGGTATAGTCATGCCGGCCCTGGGTAGCGTACCAGTCTTTGTAGTGCGTTACATCGCTCACGATGTCAATCAGCGCTCCGTCTCGGTATACGTTCACCAGTACCTGGGCCCCACTTTCTGCGGGCGCGTAGGCCAGGTTAAAGGCCACGTGGTTCAGATACGCCTGGTTCCATTCATCCTCGATTTCGTGCGTTACAGTATCCAGCAGGTCCGTTTCTTCTACGGCATTCAGGGTGGTATCGTAGGTCACAAAGCCTGACTCCGTTTCCCAGGCATTGCGTGCCAGGGTAAACTCGGTATTGGTCATGGCCGCACCGGTGGTACTCGCCCACTCAAAGTCAGTACTCAGGTCATAGAATAAATCCGTTACCTGCAAAGCACCGCTGGCCGAAGAGGTTACCGAATCTACCGTCGTGCTGGTGCCCACATTCTGAATCACTACCCGCTTGTGGAGTAGGGCATAGTCTCCGTTGGCCGAGATCAGATAGCCCGATACCGTGCCGTGGGCATCCAAGCCTACTTCCGAAGACTGGGACCATACTTCGGCACCATTTTTCAAGGCCACCAGGCTGTAGGTATAGATTTGTCCGTAGCGCATCAGGGTATCCGAATACGACCCCACTGCGCTAGGAAGTAGTGCCAGCACATCTCCGTTGCGTTCCAAACGCACGGTGTCATACCCTACGCCCGTCAAGGCGCTAGCATTCCAAGTCAGGTCAATCCCAGTCTGGCTACTGTTGGCCGCAGCAGTAAAGCCAGCATCCAAAGTTGTCAGGGTGGCTGAGGTACCCGCATGCGCTTCATCGGCAAAGGAGCGCTCCAAATTATTGTAAATAGGTGTAGCCGTATAGGTATATGAAATACCCCCGGCAAGGCTGCTATTGGCCCCGTAGGCGTAGATATCCATCACCTCCAAGGTGCTGGATGCAAAATCATGGTTTATTCTCCCCAGGTTCACCTGGTTTCCGGCAGCATCGGTTCTTAGGATCAAATACTCATCCGCCTTGGTACTGGCAGGCGTTACCGAAACCGTTACTTGGTAAGGATTATTTGGGCTGGCCATTGCGGTGACAACAGGCAAGCCCGGATGGCTAAAAGTATGGCCTATTTCATTTTGTGAGAGCAAACGCCCCGTCCCGGTTTCATAGATGCTGATCTGATAGGTTCGTTCGGTTTGATCGGCCACAGGAACCTCGAGCCAGGTATTCACGGAGTGGAAGTTGGCCTCTTCAGTAAAGGCGTAGCTATCTACCCAGGTAATGGGGTAGGCGATGGGATCATCGGTATAAATGGACAACACCTCCGACGATACGTCGCTGACCACATTGGTGGTTTCATCTTCAAAAGTCCACTGGGCCAGCAGGCCGGGAGCCGTGGTGGTAAAGATGTCTTGGTAGTCAGCGGCTATTTGATCCACGGTGCGCCCACGGTCCCATACCCGGATCATGCCCATATTCCCCTGCAAGTTCATGATTGCACTAGAATTCCCTATGCTTGTGCCAAAATACAAGTCAGAAGGAAGTGATGCATTGTTGAAGGGATTCTGAATAGCAAATGACTCCAAGGAGGGCTCACTCATGGGTACAGGTTTCCCATCTACAAAGACGACAAGGGTAGCACCATCGTAACTCAGGGCCAGGTGCTGCCAAGTACCCGCCGTGGAAATCACCCCAGCTTCCGAAATAAAGTGAAAGCCGGTTGCCTCCCACACGATGATACGTCCATCAGGGGTATGGTGGACCTTAATTTTGTCGCTGTCAACAATGTACGGATACTGCCTGGGAACACTGTGGTTGGCCGTCAGCCAAAGTTCTAACGTCCATTGTGGCAGTGTGCCCAGGTTAGGTTTAGCGTACACAGCCTTTAATGTCCCATTATCGTTTTCGCCGGAAAACTGCAACGCTTTATCAAAGATCAGGCTTTCTCCAGTTACCTCATTCAGGTCCAGTTTTTCCTCGTGCATGAGGGTCCCCTTACTCTGATCGTAGATTTCTACATAAGCCGACTGTTGCACCAAATTGGGTAGCAGTTGGTTGTCAAACTCATACTGGAAGGTGATATCTGCTTCCGTGCTGTTGAGTACAGAAAAGTCAAACAGCTGGGTGCTACCCATGGTGCTTACACTGCCCCCCACAAATATGTTATGGTTGGCTACGCTATAGGGGACTACGGTATAGGTATGCGTGGTGCTTAGTAGCAGGCCTCCGTCGGTGTATTGGGTATTCTGTTCTCCCGCTACTACGGCTAATGGAGTAGAATTTTCCATGTCCTCCCGAAAAACGAGGTATCCCTGCGCGCCAGTTACGGCCGACCAGCTTAGGTCTATCTGGTGCTCGTAGGCCTCCTGAGAAGCCGCAAGGCCACCCACACTTTGGGTGGGGTCATGGGTACCGAATGCCAGCGCATAGTCAGGATTTACACTATTGTCTAGCATCAAAGGTGTACTGCCATCATGTTGGAATGAATTGGCAAAAAAGTACACGCGGTCTACCGTGGTGCCGTCTACCTGAGCATCCAAAAAATCGCCCAGCTGAAAGCTGGAACCGGAGGCAGCGCCCGCCTGGTGCGAGAAGGAAAACGCTCCGGTATCGTCATGGCTACTGACTAGAGCCAGTGTCTCTCCTTCATGTTCGATCAGTACCATATCATTGGGCCCGTCGAAGGAAGGGTTTTGTGCCCACAACTGGTGCATGCTCATCCAGAGAAGGAACACGCAGGCCCAGCGTAAGGCGTTGGTATATTTTTTCATAAAGCTTTGTCCGTTAGGTGAGAGAAGACAGAGTGGGTCCGGGCAGGTGTGAAAACACCGCTTTTTGGGGCCATAAGGTCCGTCCGGCACCCGCTAAGGCTATTGCCATTGTTGGTGTTTAAGCAAAGACGATAAGTCTAGGCGACACCAACAATTCTGCGCGCCATCGTCGTTGTTGGTGTTTTAGCGAAGACTATGCGTCCCAGCGGCACCAACAACTAATTCTGCGCGCTAGGCTTAGTCCCGGCCTTCCTGGGTTTGGAGTTGCTTAATCATGCCGCGTAGCTCGGCATTGTCTTGTTTGAGGGCTTCGTTATCGGCCTTCATCTCAATCATGTAGAGGGTAAGCTCCTCTATCTTGCGCAGCAAAGTTTCGTTCACTTCCGACTGAGCGTAGCCGTGCTTGGCTACTTCCTCGGCGGTCATCACTTCGGGCAAGTGCTTGTTCTCTTGTATATAGCTAGCTACTTCTTCCAATGGACGTAGCTGGTAGTCATCGGCAAATACATAGTCGGCCCAGTTGGCTGTGGCATCTATTTGCAATTCCTGTACTTTGGCCTGGCCGTATACGGTTAGGTCAGCATTGCTATCGCTGGCACCTACGGTAGTGGCTCCGGTAATGGTAGAGTTACCATTTATATTCAGATTGGCGTTGGTACTGCTGGTACCTACCGTTAAATCATTGGTGAATTTACCATCACCCCTTACCTCTAAACTAGCTGTCGGGACAAAATTACCCCCAATACCGAATTTACCAGCACTCGTCAATTGCATGTAGGTAGTACCTCCATGCCGAAAATCCATATTGCCCTCACCCACGTGGTTGATGTAGGAATTCGTTCCGCCGTGCGTGATATCAATATATTTGGTTTGGGCATCGTCATTAGAGGCGCGAATGATTCCATCTACCGTAAGCTCTGTCCCGGGCAGGCTGTTGCCTAAGGCAATTCCAAACTTTCCTGATGTATTCCAACGCAGGTAGGTAGCGCCCGAACGTCGAAATAAGAGATCATTCCCCGTTTGGCTCATTTGAAAACCGTTATTGAAGTTAACGCCAAGCCCTGCGTTGATCTGTGCATGTGCCTTTTGGCTAAGTACAGCCCCCAAGGTAAGTAGCCCAAGTAATACCAGGGCCTTTTGGGCGGTACCGCCCGCGATTGAAGTATTGGTGTTTTTCATTGCTAATTTCATTGTACTGTGGGTAAAAGGATGTTCCGTTAGGAATCAGTTGGTTCACCAGATTTTCCGGTGATGATGTGTAGGATCCTCATTCGAGGCAAAGAACCTGCTAGGGACCGGAGCGAATACTCGCTTTGTGATTGTTCATGCAGAAACCCCGTGGGTAGGGGAACTCAAAAAATCCATGGGTATGGATATGATGGCCTTGCCATGACACAAAGGTGTAAGGATAGCCTCCCGGTTTGAAGAATTGCACCTGATCAAATGGTCACAAGGGGGGGTTATAATTAGGTTATAGTCTTGGTTGGCGTACGGTTGGTTGTCTATATTTAAGCAATTGAAAATGAGTGGATTAGTATTAAAACCGCTATGGATTTTAGATATAAAGTAGGGTGGCGATGAAGACAAAAAAGGTAATCACTGTGGCTAATCAATGCGGAATCGCCTGTCTTTAAATGTATTATCTCGATAAGAATGAAATGCATGAAAAAAAG
>JBCBHI010000006.1:0-19331 GCA_038525885.1 Bacteroidota bacterium | reverse complement strand
GATGTATATACCAAAGGAGCTTGGATCTTGCACACTCTCAGAAAGCAAATCAATGATGATGACTTATTCCGCGATATTCTAAAGACCTTTTATGAAAGTGTGCAAGATCCAAGCTCCTTTGGTATATACATCCTGATTCTTCCTGAAATGAAACCAACGGCGGTCTCTCACCCCCACCACCGGATACTTATTTTTGATAGTTAGCCGATACAGAAAAAGGTGGCTATCGTAAGCGTCCTCACCTAGCATGTCTTCCAGATACAAGGCCTCTGCATAGGTAGCGAATCCCTCTTGCAGCCAAACGTCTGCCAGGTCTTCCGCAGTTACCGAATTACCCCACCATTCGTGAGCCGTTTCATGCAAAATGATGTAATCCGTGTTTGCATTCAGGTCATTTTCATACCCATTCCCATAAGCAATGGCCGTTTGGTGTTCCATACCAGCATAAGGAGATTCAACCAACTTGAATCCATCTCGGTACCAAGGATAACTGCCGAACTGTTGCTCAAAATTGCGCAAGATGTCAGGCACCTGCTGGAAGTGACGCTTGGCTGTTTCATAGTTGGGACCTAGTACGTAGTGGATCAGCGTCATTTCCTCACCATCTATGCCCGTATAGTCTTGGGTAAGCTTCTTATACTTCCCAATGTACACCGTCACGTTATACGTATTGATGGGGTAAGAGACGTACCAGTCATAGGTCACTCGGTCGCCCATTTCAGAAGAATTCTCTAATTGACCATTCCCTACTGCTATCAGTCCTTTGGGCACTGTGTAGTGCAGCCTTATACTGTCAGGCTCGTCCGCAGTATGGTCCTTCAGCGGCCACCACAAACTAGCCCCATCACTTTCGCAGGCTACCCCCACCCATGGATTTCCATCCTCATCCTTTTCCCATACAAATCCTCCCTTCCAGGGAGCTTTCTTCGCCTTCTTGGGTTGCCCTGTGTAGTCTACATAGAGTACAAACTGACTGCCCTTTAGCTGAGTGATATCCACAAATACGGCTCGTTCCTTTCGAGTGTAAGGCAGTTCTGGCCCGTCGTCACCCAAACTCAGCCGAGTAATCTCAAAGTTGGGATGTAAGTCTAATTGCAGGCGATTAAGGTCCTGGGTAGCCGTAGCAAAGATGTATACCGCACCCGTCAGTTTTTCTTTCTCGGGATCGAAATCAATGCTTAGGTCATAGTAATGAACGTCGTATCCATTTCGCAACTCCGTCATTTCCCCCAGCAATATCTGCTCATTAGAGAAATTGGGGACTCTTCCGGGTTGCTTGGGATTGTGCAGGTTGAGACGAATGCCGAAGAGCCCGCAGCTTTGTAAACAGGTAGCTACCCATAGTAGCAGGAAAATGGAACGAATACGCATGATTGCCAAGTAAGGATATCCAGGAAGAATATACTGCAAAAGTAAGGGAGGTAAAGGGGGCTTTTACCCCCAATACCATGAAAAACTATTCTAACCTGGAGAATCTGCCCCGGCAAGGTTCTATGCAAGGGAATGAGATCTCTACCATACCCTGAGAAGTGAATTGGTAATTCAGCCGGGTGATCTCCTCTTGCCAGGTGCCATTACAATTATTTACCATCAGTTCTCCTGCCCCTTCATTATAGGTGCCAGAACTGGCGATGGTACCTGCCGTAAGGGTGCATAAGGACCCGTTGGCAATAAAACTTCCATCCTCTCGAAAAGTGATGGTAAAGTCGCTTTCTACTTCCTGAAACTCACCACTTCCGTCTCCAGGATCGGTAAGCTGTTCAGTTAGAGTCCAGGTGCCATAAATGGTATGGGGTTCTGGAGTGGAATCACAGGCTGCGAATGCGGCCAGGGCAAGGAATGCTGCTAAATACTTCATTCAGTTGAGTTTTTTGTCTTTGCATTCCAATACCCAGAAAACTCATTATTAGTTGGAAATGATTAATTGCTTATTTTCTCAAATCGCAAAAGGCAGGGCTCATCGCACCCAAGCGAAAGCACCAATTCCAATTCATCCCAAGCATACCCCAACTCCTGATCAGGCTGAATCAGATTGTTAAAACAGTTACTTACTTGTAACACCTGGCGTGCTCCAATCAGGACACCACGGCTACGTGACAAACCTTCGGTAGTATACTCGCAAAGGGCACCGTTGGAAGTGAACGTACTATCCTCCTTTATACGGATGGTGAGATTACTCTCTACCGCCTCGTAGTCCCCACTACCATCACCAGGGTCAAAATAGGTTTCTATGAGTTGATAAGTGCCAAATATGCTTTCTGGAGTAGGGGCAGGGGCATTACAAGAAGCAAAACAGAAAGCAATTGCAAGTAGAATGAGTGAGAAGCGCATGGGTTTTTATCTAAAGACCCTAGCCTGCTGGGGGAAGTTGAAAGATGCTAGTCAATAAATTTTTGTATCCTTATTCAACCAATTTCTTAACTCAAACTACGTATCATGAACGACCACTTTACCTATCGTCCCTCAGGGAAAATCGGGCCACTAGCTTGGTTAATATTTGCTCTCGAAGCTATTCTCCTACTCCCCATGATCAGCATTCTTTATGCCTACCTCATAGTGTATTTTCCCATCATCTATCTCAATGTACTTGTCGTAATTGGTTTCGCACTCATATTGGGGGTGAGTATTTATCCCATCGTGAAGTTCGGTAAGGTGAGGGGCAAAAAAGGCGAAACGCTGTTTGGGGTCCTTATGTGGGGGGTTGCCATGTATTGGCAGTGGTGCGCACACCTTACCTTGCTATTCGGAATTGATGATGGCAGCAGCTTCTTTACCCCTGGCGGCTTCGATGTGGGTGAGTTTATGTATATGGCTACTCATCCTGCTGACCTCTGGTCTAATATCACCTTCCTGGGCAGTGTAGGCAACTGGGGTTTCGGGGACACCACCGTCAAGGGAAGCTTCCTTTGGTTAGTCTGGATAGTGGAGGCCATCATGTTACTCGGTGGGGCTATACTCGCTACTCAAGGATGGAGCAAATTACCCTTCTCAGAAGCTACCAATCGGTGGTACAAGCGGAGGCCTCTGCCCAAGCGTATCCAACTCCATCGAGGGATTTCTAAGTTTATCGAGGGCTTCCAAAATCAAGACCTATCGGAACTTGGGAATACACCCGTCATTGATTCTTCCTCGGCAGAATTTACTGAGTTGGTGATCTTTGAATCTCCAGGAGAAGAGTCAGCTTACTTGGCTTTTTATAATCAGGAACTGGAAGTTGATAACAAAGGGAATAAGAAAAAGAAGTACCGCCGCAATGGTGATTTCTACTACATCAGTCCAGAAATGAACCTGGCGCTTTCTCAGTTTTTTGAATAATCATCACTGACTTTCTGCCTGTGTAGATTGTCCGTGATCCTGATCTTACTCAGGATGAAAAGAGGGTTCAACCTTGCTCTACTCGTTGCTTTAAGGCATCATTCATGGCCACGAATCCTTGCTGGGTTGCCTTGCCTATCTTTTTCATGATGGGGTTTACCAGAATACCTCGGAAAATCTCCCCATGTACCAGGCGAGTCCCACCATTAGGTAAAGCCTTGAGTTTGAAATAGTGCTCGCCATCAAACAGACGGGGTAGTATAAACCTTCCTAGCCAGCGGAACTCTTGGTTAGGGGTATGCACCTTGACGGTGGGAGTGAATACTTGAGGTTTTTGGCCTTCTAGCCGCAAGGTATTCCTTAGCCTAGAACCAAGTTCACCCGTACCCTCTACTTTCTTGATCAGTGGGTTCCACTGGCCATACTTTTCAAAGTCCATTAGGATGTTCCATACCTCCGAGGGCGTTGCTTGAATATTAATGGAAGTCTCAATTTGTTTCATCAGTCTGTGATTTGCAGTACGGTACAAAGATGCGGGTGTGGACCTGGTTTGCAGTTTACTAGCAATGCCATTGATTTGACATTTGATGCCAAATCAGAATGAGCTAGATTATGTTCCAAAGCATTACCTTTTTATAGCCCTATGACTTTTTCAGGCCGATTTGTATACAGCTTTATCCAATTCTGCGTGCAGCAGGGTGGCGAATCTGCTGCTTTAGTATCCTTAACGGGGATGTCTCCCGAGGAATTGGTTTCAGAAGAAACCAGGGTAGATGCCTCCATCTACAACGCGGTGCTAGAACACGCCGCTGACCTTCAGCAGGACCCGTCAATAGGCTTTCACTTTGGTGGTTTTATGAGCCTTTCTGCTGCTGGACTGGTGAGTCAAATTTGCCAATCTGCGGGTACCGTCATGGAGGCCTTGCAACTAGTTTGTGATTTCTCCAATCTAGGTTGTCGCGCCATCCCTATGCAGATTAAGGAAGTAGAAGAAGGATTTCTATTTTATCTGGAACCGCTCACTGACTGGCAAATGCAAAGCCCTGAATCCGTTAGGCATACCGCAGAGGGCATGTTGTTGTTTCAGTGGCGCTCCTTCCAATCCCTTACGCTGCAGCAGTTTTCTCCATTAGCCGTACAGGTAGCTAGTTTGGAAATGGGGCGTGCTGCTGAGTTCAAAAGAGCCTTTGGCCAATCGGTCCAATTTGGGGCACCTCGCTATGCTTTGTTGCTTGATCGGTCTCAGGTGCAGGCGCCGGTAGTCAGTCATGATTACCGCCTGCTGGCAGTACTGGTGCAACACGCGGAAGCCAAGCTAGCGGAATTGCATAGCACCGAAACGCTGTCTGGTAGAATCAAAAGGATGGTTCTTCAGCTGAATGAATCCGGTTTCCCCTCCCTGGAAAACATAGCCGATGTTTTTCACTTGAGCGTGAGAACCCTTCAGCGCAAGCTTCGGGAAGAAAACACTACCTATAAGGCAGTAGTAGAGGAGTTACGCTTCTCCTTAGCAGATACCTACCTGAAGGATAAAAATCTAACGATAGGGGAGATCTCGGATTTATTGAGTTATGCAGAAATAAGTGCCTTTTCTCGTGCCTTTCGGAGAAAGATGGGCATTTCCCCACAGCAGTACAGGGAGCAATTGACGCTTGTTTAACGAGCTTGGTTTTGGTGCCAGTTCAGCGCCTCCTGCTGATTCTCAAAATGCTTAATCTCAATCCGTTTTCCCATGGTCCGTACCACCCCCACAATGAAATCGATACTCGACTTCACTAATGGATTGGGCTTATTGGCCACAATGGCCGCATAGTAAGTGGATGCTTTTATCTGCTTGAAGAAAGCAGGGACAAACTTGCTTACAATCCAAGCCCGTGTTTGTACCCGGTCACCTATCATGCCCTGCAAGTTAAAAATCAGGTGACTGCACTGGACCTCGGTACCTTTTTGCAAAGCTTCCTTGTACAACTCAATATTGGCCTGATAGGGTAGGGTGCCCAGTAGTACTATTTCAATGCAATTGAACTGGGGGTGATAGATTGCTCGACCAAAGCCAGAAGCATTTTCAAAGATCAATTCCCCCTCAAAAAGGTGAGTTTTCTCCATACCACATCCACTATCCTGGTTTCTCCTACTACAAAAAGTAATACGATTTAGAGAAAGTAAAAAATGCAGTTAGCGGCTTGTATATAAATAAGTAACAGTACGGTCTAGTTAGCAGGGCTTGGTGCAGAAGCCAACCAGCGCAAGGCATCGGTTGTGGAATCGAAGAACTCAACCGTCATAGGTTTTCCCAAGGCCCGAGCACCTTTGGCTACCATCTCCGTGATCATCCGTTGAAAACGGTTGATAGGTGCCACTACGGCAGCTCTGTAATGAATTGACCGAATCCGTTTCATACTTCTAGGAAGGAAGTTAGCAATAAACCACGCACGTGATTGCATAGTATCTTCTTCCAGATGGCTATTATTAAACAGGGCAATCTGATAACCTCGTGATTCTGTTAATTCCAGATAAGTCAAAAAAGCTTCTTGATAATCGGCCTGATCAATTTTTCCAATCAGGGCGATTTCAAAAGTTCTCTCCAGAGGATGATGTAAAATTTTGGCGGTGCCAGCAGTGTTTTCAAACACTACGGTAGGGCTGTCTATTTCTATAACCATGCAGGATGCTTACAACGTAAACATACATTGAAAGCCCTTGTAGAGGGCTACTTATCGATCAACCTAGGATTGTCTTCGATGAGACCCTTTTTGTACTTTACTAAGCTCCAGTCTTAATCTTCCACCTCCAGGGATTCCAGAATATCCATCATTTCTTCATAATCCTTGAATCCGGGTCTTTCTTCCTCCCCACCCTTGAGGGCTATGCCTTTGATGCCCGTATGGAAGCTTTTCAAAGTGTCCACTGCTACATCAAATCCAATGACTAAGGGTAGATCTAATGAGGTCAGCTTCTCTTTGAGTTCCAGGTTTGAGTATTCTCCTTCAGGCTCTATCAGTATCCAGGCTACTTTACTACTCAACTCAGTCAAATACTCCGTGAGATCGTTTCTGTTCTCCAAGTTTTTGGGGTCCAACCTCACCACTAGTTGGACCGAGGCACCTTCCAATTCGGCTAGGTATTCCACCTTCTCAACCTGCAGATAGTCCAGGGAATATTCTTGTGCTGCCTCGCGGATCAAAGAGGGGTCGGTACCGAGAAATTCACCTACTAGGGCTACACCAGCGAGCCATTCCGTAATGCCGTGAAATTGGGTGGGATTCACATACCCAGGTTGCCCCTCTTCCAAACGGAAGCCTAGGGCATCCACCCCCATGCCAGCGGCATATCGAGCGTCACTTAGGTTGGTAACGGTACTTAGTTTAACGTAGGTAGACAGAGCCATGGCGTCCCGGGTTTTCAATTCTTACGGAGCATTGCAGGTTGAGATGTATCCAACTCTGCAATCAAATCGTACTTTTATGAACAAATCTTTATCCGGGACAAAACTAGCCTCCGGTATTCACTAATCAAGAATCCATAGTTAATATTATTCTTATGGCAGTAGAGCTTGCTACGGATGCAAACTTTAAAGACCTGGTAGCAAACCAGGAAAAAGTAGTGGTTAAATACTTCGCAGATTGGTGCGGCAGTTGTCGCTTATTTGCCCCAAAATATAAACGCTTGAGTGATGACCCCCGTTTCCAGGGAATCACTTTCGTGGATGTAAATTCTGAGATGAATCCTGAGGCACGCTCAATGGGCAAAGTGACCGAGTTGCCTTTCTTTGCTGTATTTAAGGAAGGTAAGCTCACCCAAACCATTGCCAGCAACAAAGAAGAGGCAATTATCCAAGCTATTTTAGAGTTAGGCTGATCCGGATTTTTGGAGAGGGGAACGGTAGGAATAGGCTACAAAAAAGCCCCTGTATAAGCAGGGGCTGAAAAGGTCTTTGGCTTACTTCTTCCGGTTTTCGGCCGTTACGTAAGCCTGGTAGTAGAATTCACTCAGCGAACTCCAATCGAATTCGGTGGCGAATTCTTCTACCTTATTGCGCTGTCCTATCCGGTCACGACGGCTCTGCTGGCAGAACTGAAATAAACTTTGTGCCAACTCCTCCGCCACCTGGTCAAAGGTTTTCCCCGTACGAGAGTTTACATAAATGCCTTTGTCTTCGTGGTCAGGATACTTCCTGTTTACGTAATCCCCAAAACCAGAGAAATCACTGGTCACCGCGGGCACACCACGGGCCGCGCACTCCAAAGGAGTATATCCCCATGGCTCGTAATAGCTCGGGAATAGGCCTAGGTGAGTTCCCCGAACAAAATCCCCGTAGTCGATGCCGAATAGTGGATTGGTGGCATTAATGAAGTCAGGGTGATACACCACCTTCACCTTGTCATCTTGGTGATTCACCAAATTGCTCGATCGTAAAAAGTTGATGATGCCATCGTTATCATTGACCAAGTTGTGAGTCACGATCAGGGGTAACTCTTTCGTTTTCCAACTTTGCATAGTCCGCCGGAACTTAAGCCGTAAATAATCATCTACATACTCGTTCAGCGAGGGCAATTTTGTATCATCTAGTGAGGCAGCTTCATTGAGTAGGCGGTTACCTACTTGGTCCTTAATCGTATCCACCGTCTTGCGCAACTCCTCCTTCATGGCAAAGTTTTGCAGTACCTGCGGATTCAAAGAATGGAAAGGCTGTTTGGTGATGAAGAACATAACCACCGTTATTTCCGATCCAGCCTGTTTCAACATATAGTTGAGCCGAGCCAAAGCCTCAATGGTGACATCAAAACCTTTATTTCGATATTCGTATCTACCCGAAGTGAAAAAGTAAAGGACCTTATCCAGGTTAATGGGGTAGGAGGGGAAGAAGTGCGACATGACAAAATCATGAATCACATCCTTATATTCTTGATGCAAATTCTGCACTGTGTGCAAAGCCTCAAAACGCTCAATATTGATACCGTTGGGAGTAACCAAGTCTGGTTTTCTCCCTAACAGGAAGATGCATTCTCGTGCCGTAACTTCACTTACCGTCGTAAATACTTGAGCTCCATGAGCCGCTGCGCGCTCAATTTTGGCTTGGCATTCTATGTTGAAATTTTTGGCTTCCTCCTCCCATTTCAAGAAGTCTAGATGGTCATAAAAGTTCGGGCTATTCATAGCCAAGTACCTACCTAGCATCGTGGCGTGCGTGGTAAATACCATCGAGATAGGCATGTGGGATCTCCTGATCTCAGGGATCGGCGTACCCGCCATCCATTCGTGGAAATGGGCTATCAGCTGCCTGTTTTTGGCTTCAGCCCGGGCAATATGACCTAGGAACAACTTCACCACCTCACCAAAGGCCACTACCTGGTTCAACAGGTCTTCATCCGGGGTAGAAATGTGATGATTCTCGTAGAGGAAATATTTGATTTCCCCCAGTCGGTGAAAAATAGAAAACGGATTGATTAAAACCACCTGAGGGCGCCCGGTCACCAGCCACCGTCCATAATATGCCTCTATTCCTTCGGCCTTCATGGCATCCACAGCCAGTGCATACGGAGAATCCGAATCATGAATAGGTTCGAATTCGCTATCCACATTGGGGTGAACATAGGGACCAACCAGACAGTATCTATCGCCTAGATCGGCCGCTACCGTAGGGGCCTTACTTCTCAATACAGTGTAAATTCCCCCTACCTGATTGACCACCTCCCAGGCAATTTCCATGACTAAACTATTGCTTTCTTTGGGCCATTGCATAGCCTGGTTTATGGGGAGTGCCGTATCAGCAACGGGCGGTGACTGAGCCATAGGATTTTAGGTTTCCGTTTTCTCCAAAAAGATACACAAAAATGCACCTGATGAATTTTTTTCCACAGCTAATTCATCGGAAGCGTTTGCAATAAATCTACCGCAAACGCTAGCGGTTGATCCTATCAATAAATGGCCGCAGGGTAAGCCCCTGTACCACTATGGAAAAGATGACTACGATATAAGTTATGGAAACTAATAACCCCTTTTCAGGTATACTAGGTAGGGACAAAGCGAGTGCGACAGATATCCCACCTCTCAAGCCTCCCCAAGTAAGGATACGAATGGTACCCTTTTCAAAAGTCCTCTTTCTGCGCAAGATCCTTATGGGAACTCCCACCCCTACTAGTCGGCTTAGCAGAGTGATCAGGATGGCGATTAGACCAGCCCAAAGGTATCTCCCGTCCAGAACCAGGATGAGCATCTCCAGGCCTATGAGCATGAAAAGAATAGCATTGAGGACCTCGTCCAGCAAGTGCCAAAATTTGATGATATATTCTGATTTGTATTCGGCCATTTTTAGGTCCCTACCCTCATTCCCAATGAACAAGCCTGCTACCACCATGGCAAGTGGAGCGCTTACATGAAAGACATGAGCCAGTTGGGTGCCACCAATCACGCCCGCTAAGGTCATCAACACTTCCAGTTCCACATGCTGGGTGTCAACCACCCGAAATGCATGAAACAGCAGATAACCCAGAATACCTCCTAAGACTAAGCCGCCAACCACTTCTTGGCCAAATAAAAGTGCAATCTCTCCTCCAGTGATTTCCTCACCACCGGGTTCTGCCAAGTGAAGCAAAGTGAGAAATACTACTACCCCTATACCATCATTAAATAATGACTCACCCGCGATTTTTATTTCAAGGCTCTTTGAGACCTTCATGTTTTTCAACATGGCCAGCACAGCAATAGGGTCAGTAGGGGATATGAGGGCTCCAAACAATAAGCAGTGAATAAAATCCACTTCTAATCCCAACAGGGGTAGGATCAACCATATACTCGTTCCTATGATAGCCGTGGTAATCAGGATCCCCACGGTGGCCAAAGTAAGTATGGGCCACATCTCTTCCTTTAGCTTTTCCAGGTGCGTAGAAAGGGCCCCGGCGAAAAGCAGAAAGCTTAACATAAGGTTGAGCAGCAAGTCAGAGAAGTTAAGCTGGTCTAAGGTGTTTCTGGCAAACTCAGGTATGCTAGGGACAAAAGTACCCAGCAGGAGCAGTATACTAGACAAGCCCAGGGCCTGCACCATAAGTCCTATGGAGGTAGGTAGCTTGAGGAACTTAATGTTTATGTAGGTGAAAATAGAAGCCAGGAGAAGCAAAAGGGCTACAATATCCAGTGTTGTTAGCTCATGCATGGTCATAGGTTTCCGGCAAAATAGTTACAGGATAATAGCCTGGCAATACAAGTTTCATTCCTTGTGAATAAATGATCAGGTAATTAGCATTCGCCCGCAAACGTTGTACGATCAGCCTAACATTTCTATAAAACTCCATGTTTAATCACTAATTTTGCCCCTCAAAAAATAATAGCATGGCAGTAGTACCTTACAAAGAAAAGGAAGGCGGGAAGAAAGAGCAGGTAGCAGAAATGTTTGATAACATTAGCCATCGCTACGATTTCCTAAATCATTTTTTATCCTTAGGCACCGACATTCGTTGGCGAAAAAAGGCGGTGAATATGTTGGCCAAGGATGAACCTAAGCTAATCTTAGATGTTGCCACCGGTACCGGTGATTTTGCCCTTACAGCCCTTCGCCTCAATCCTGAAAAGGTAATAGGTGTAGATATTTCGGAAGGAATGCTGGAAGTAGGACGGGAGAAAATCCGTAATCGGGGATTGGAATCTAAGGTAGAATTGAAGAGTGGAGATTCAGAAGGACTTCCCTTCCAAGAAAATATATTTGATGCCGTCATCGTTGCATTTGGCGTACGCAACTTTGAAAATCTGTCCCAAGGACTAGCTGATATGCAGCGAGTTTTGAGGCCTGGAGGAAAACTGGTAGTCCTTGAATTCTCCAAGCCAACTAAGTTTCCTGTGAAGCAGCTGTACCAATTTTACTTTCGGTATATTCTACCCTCCATTGGTAAGATTGTGTCCAAGGACAATGCTGCCTACACTTATCTTCCAGAATCGGTGAAGGTTTTCCCATATGGGAAAGCGTTCTTGAATGAGCTGGAGAGAGTAGGTTTTATTAACACCCTATGCAAGTCATTAACATTCGGAATCAGTTCCATTTACGTTGGGCAAAAACCAGAGGTCTAATTGTCCTGCTTCTGGCAGGGTTAATCCCTTCATTGACCAACGCCCAGAACTTCGATCAAATAAACCTCCCCGATTACGACAATCGGGTACTACACTTTGGCTTCACCTTGGGAGCCCACCAGTCTTCCTATCGGTTGACTTACAATGATGACTATGTTGCTGAGTGGTTAGACACGCTGCATTCTATTCAAGTCACCCAGCAGTTTGGTTTTTCCATTGGCTTTCTGGCCAACTTTCATATTCTGCAGTATTTGGACCTCCGCCCCATGTTCAAGGTGTCCTTTTATGAATATGAGTTGCAGTACAACTTCTTGAATGACCAGCCTACGGTCCCCAGAAGGGTAGAGGCGGCCTATGTAGAATTGCCCTTAACTGTGAAGTACAGGTCTCTTCGCAGGAAGAACTTTGGGATGTATTTGGTAGGAGGGATCACACCGGGTATCCAGGTGGGAGGCAGGCCGGATGATGACCAAGATCCCACTATCCTGCATACTCATGACGAGAACCTATCTTTGGAATATGGCTTAGGATTGGACATATATTATCCTCTGTTCAAGTTCTCCCCAGAAATTAGGGTTTCACATGGAATTAGAAACCAAGTGAAGCCCGATATTAGTGTTTGGAGCAACGGGATAGACCGACTAGTTACCCACTCCGTGAGTCTGTATTTAAACTTTCAATAAGCTACCAGGAAATCTAATGAGCAAAACAGTTCTTATCACCGGAGCTACTTCCGGTATTGGCAAGGCCACCGCCATACTATTAGCCTCTCAAGGCTTCTCGCTCATATTGTGTGGGAGAAGGAAAGAACGACTCATGGAACTGGAAGAAGAACTAAGTACTAAGACCAAAGTTCGCACGCTGTCCTTTGATGTTCGCGACCGCGATAAAGTGTTCGATACGCTTAAGGATATTGGGGAAGTAGACGTTCTGATCAATAATGCTGGAAATGCCCATGGTTTAGCTCCATTGCATGAGGGAGATGTGGACGATTGGGAAGCCATGATGGATATCAATGTGAAAGGCCTATTGTACGTAACAAAAGCGATTTCACCGGGTATGGTATCAAGGAAATCCGGCCATATTGTGAATATCGGCTCCATCGCCGGGAAAGAGGCGTACCCTGGCGGCAACGTATACTGCGCCAGTAAACATGCTGTAGATGCCATCAACAATAGCCTGCGGATGGAATTACATTCCTATGGTATTCGAGTTTCGGCAATTAACCCTGGGTTGGTAGAAACGGAATTTTCAGAAGTCCGCTTTAAAGGAGATACGGCTAAGGCTCAAAAAGTATACGATGGTTTTGATCCCTTGACTGCCCAGGACATTGCTGAAACCATTGCCTTCGTTATCACTCGCCCAGCCCATGTCAATTTGAGTGATATTATCATTTTCCCAACGGCACAAGCCGCTAGCACTATGGTGCACAAAGAGGTTTCAAATTAATGATAGTAGGGTTTCCCGGTCAATAATATGCTCTCCGTGGAATTGGGTCATGATAGGTTCCACACCTAACATCCTAGCAATGGATCGCTGTTCAACTACCCGATCACTTTTACTCAGAAACGGGTCCTCATCTCCATACACGAAGTCTACTCTCATCGAAGATAGCTTCTTCTTACTCTTAGGGATATTGAGATCAGGAGGGAAAATCCCCGCCCATAACATTAGACGGTCAAAGGACCATTCCGACTGGGTTACCCATCGGGAAACCGTGGCTGCTCCCTGCGAAAATCCAAGTACGTTGATTTTTAAGCGACCAAGATCCATTCCCCAGGTAAGTTGTTTCAGAAGGGAGTCCAAGTAACTAAGATAGTTTTTTATGTCTACCAACCGGTCTTCCTTTGTCATCCATGAAGCGCCTACTCTACCAGAGAACCCTTGTAGATAGAAGCGATTGAGCCCCTCTGGAGCTACCACACAGCGGTTAGGAGATTCTAGCACCCGGAAGTGGTTGGCGAAGTATTGAGCCAGTTGCCCATATCCATGGCATACAATCCAAAGTTCTTGGGTGTGTTCATTCAGTTCCCCCAATTGTATATACCGCGCTTGGTAACTGAATGACAGGGTTTTGAACTCTTGATCTTTCATGAGCAGACATAAAAAAAGCAGGCAATTATGCCTGCTTAGTACTTTCTGATAAGTCTTAATTAACGCTTAAAGCCTAATACGCTTCCACCGCAGTAATTACTAGAGCCTTCAAACTCGAAAGTGATATAGTAAATACCAGTTGCAGGACAAGGGTAGGTAAAACCTTTCAGTAATGACCCGTTTACGTAGCTGCTACCCTTCTTCGTCCGGTTAGAATCGTACAAGGTCACTTTGATACCATCAGTAGTTCCTGCAGGCCCTCCAGGGCTACAAATCTTAATGGTATAGTTGGTGTCTTTCGAGAATACATAAGAGTATTCTACTTTGTTTTGTTGACCGCCACGACCATCAATTTGAAAGCTTTTCAAAAAGGTGTAACCGTCGCCAAGCTCCGAAATGCAGTTTTCAGCATATTGTCCGGCATTGCACTGAGCCTTAGCTTGGGGAGCCAACCAAAAACTAGCCGCTGCAAAAATGGCTAGTACTGTGATGATCCTTTTCATATAAATCTTTTGGCTTCTATGTCAGATTTTTTCTCGAAATGAATCCTAGACGTCTCGTTGATTCAATTGCATTCTCAGGTGTCAATATCCGTGCCACGATGAGGGTCTAAGAAAAACGTAAGGATTCGAGATTGATAATTTATCAGCCCACAACGCTTCCGCGAATAGAGCTTACAATTTGGGTGATCTTCTCTATGTCCTCTTCGGTTACGTTAATCTCCTGAGTGGTAGTATCTACGATAATAGCCTCACCATCAACAATTTGCACCTCGGGCTCACCGTAAATCACTGTAATTTCTATTTCCTCAAAAGCATTGTACAATTCCTGAATTTGGGTATATAAGTCCTTGATGTACGGATTAGTGGCAGTGTAGAATTCCAATAGGAATTTAATGTTTTCACAAACTACCTTTTGCTCTGCAATCCGCTCCATCAAGCTTTGGTTGCCAGCGTCTTGAGCTGCTACCTGACATGTAATGTATATAGCTTCGATCCATCCACCCGCAAGCAGTAACACTGATAGATTGGACCGCTTGCGGCTTTGCAAGTGGCTATTGATTTGATTGAAGTTCTGCGTAGTAATGAGGAGGAGGGAATCCAAATTACTGCTTTGAGTAGCCAATCGTTTGATGGTACTGATTTCAAAGAACTGACCAATGTTCAAGGAATTAGCCAAATCACGAATCGCATCCAGGCGTAGAAGCGCCTCTTGGTTTTGCTCGTATACGTTGGCGTATCCCAAGTCAGCACCAAAAACACCCAAGTTCATCGCTTGGCTAAAGGCGCTGTTATAATTAGATACTTTGTCGGGATCGTTAAGAAAATCACTAGTGAAGGGAATGCCTGACTCTTTGAGGGCTACTGAAGTCTCAAGAGGTGAAGGCAACGCGTTCATGAATTCGTTGATAACGTCTTGTGAGATTGCAGGCTCAGTGCTTTCCTCATCTAGCCCAAGCTCTGCTTCAAGATTATCGTCATCTCCGTTGGGTTTATCTCCACCACCACAAGAGAACATGGCAATGGCTACAAATCCCCAAAGCAATTTTTTCATAGGTCCTGTTTTTAGCTAAACAAAAATATGAATTCCGAAAGGTTTTACAAACACCATCAATTCCCTGGGTTTTGCAACTAGATGTGCCTATTTATCCGAAAATTAGGTTTTATCGACCTTTTTTGGCTGCGGCAAAAGTCCTTTTAAGGATACCTTGCTCATGTACTCCATGACCTTTCTGAACCACTCAAAATAGAGGGAGATATAGCCAAGAACTACCATGAACCAGATTACTAAAATGTTGAATCCGTAGGTGCCAATGGACTGGCCTGCGAAGTGTTTTTGCGGAGCAAAGAAATGCGTCCGGTAGTCTAAAAAGTGTTTAGGTTCTGGCTTATGGAAAATGGGGTCAACCATTTGCAAGAGCCTACCCTTGTACTCTAGAATTCTATTTTTTGAGTTTAGATTCTGTACCAGATCAGCCAGACCCTCATTGTAGTACTTGTTCTTCAAATCATTGAAGTCGATACCACGGCTGGAGAGTTCTTCGCCGTTTTCTAGCTCGTAAATTCTAGCCTGTTCTAGTTCGTCTGCGCGTACCTCAAGATCTAAGTAGTACTCTTGCATTCCATCCAAGAAGGTGTTGATCTCATCAGAGATGCGTTCATTGTAACTTGCTAGCGTAAGGGTGTCAAACCCAATTTCTTCCAGATTGGTGCGTAGCTTACTAGGTTCTCCGGCAATCTCTATTTGCAGAATATCGAAGTCCTTCTGTGCAATCGCTCTCAGACTATCATTCTCTCCCAGGTAGTGCTTATCCACGCTCCTGCGTTTGGCTCTTAGCTCGGTCACCAAAAATGTGACTTTATAATTGGACTGTTGCTTTACCCTATGGTAGTCATAGATATAGTCCTCGAAACCATTGTTGGTATATTGATAGACTGCCATAGCTTCGTATGCCCAGCGTGAAGCCATCAGATCAGCCATAATTGGCACTTTCCCCCGCGTACTGATCGCGTCATTTAGTCTATCAAAACTGAATAGCAAACCGCAAAGTATGATTTGGGGAATAAGTAATAGCGGGATCAGGATATACACGGTAACTGCCGAGTTGAAGGCAGAGGATATGTTTAATCCCAATACATTGGCGAAACAGGAGACCGAAAAAAGTACTAGCCAGAAGGGGAAAAGCATGCCCCGCACCTCAATAATGCTGTTCCCAATAGCTACAAAGGTGAATGTTTGAATCGCCGACAGGGAAAACAAAATAATGATTTTGGAAAGGAGGTAGCTATTCCAACTTAGATTCAAAAACGATTCTCGTTTCAGAATCTTCCTGTCCTTTATTATTTCCTCTGCACTTACGGTCAGCCCCATGAACAGTGCCACCAAAATGGCCATGAGGAGGTACGCAGGGAAGTTCTCATTATGCCGGAATACATAGTGAGTACCGTCAGGAGAACTTCTATATCGAATAATGAAGGACAATAGAATCGCCAGGAAGGGTGCTTCCAGGAAATTGATCAACAGGTACTGTTTGTTGCTCAGTTTGGCTAGGGTATCCCTTACAGTAAAGATCCGGGCTTGTTTGAGTTTCTTAGGAATCTCTAAGGTACTTGGTGGTGCCTCTTTTATTTCCTCAACTTGCTCAAAGTTGAATTCCTCTAGATATTTCTCTTGCCATTGCGGAGGGTTAATTTTCCGCTTATTTGTGAACTGCCCGTACTCATCTACCACCTGGGCTTCCACAATATTGAAAATCTGCTCCGGGTTTACGTTACCGCAAGTAGGGCAAACTCCTTGAACACGGTCTACTTGATTGGTAATTTGCTTGAAGTAGGAAACAGCCTCTACAGGGTTACCATAGAAGATCTGATATCCCCCGGTGTCCATAATGATCATCTTGTCAAACATCTTGTAGATGTCAGAAGATGGCTGGTGGATCACCACAAAAATCAGCTTTCCCTTCAACGAAAGCTCCTTGAGAAGGTCAATTACATTCTCTGAGTCACGAGAGGATAACCCAGATGTAGGTTCGTCTACGAACATAACTGCAGGCTCACGGATGAGCTCAAGAGCAATGTTCAGTCGTTTCCTTTGTCCACCTGAAATGGTTTTATCTAAAACGCTACCTACGCGTAAGTCCTTTCTATGGTCGAGTCCCAAGCTAGTGAGGGTAGTCATTACCCGCTCATGAATCTCTTCCTCGTTCAAGTCTGCAAAACAGAGCTTGGCGTTGTAATAAAGGTTCTGGTAAACGGTAAGCTCCTCGATCAGTAAATCATCCTGGGCTACATAGCCAATAACTCCCTCAATGGCCTCTTTCTCATGATAGATGTCGTAGCCGTTGATTTTTACGGAACCTTCGGTAGGCTTGAAAAGGCCTGCAAGTGTATTTAGTAGGGTGGTTTTACCAGCCCCAGAGGCGCCCATAATGCCTAGTAACCTGCCAGGACCTTCAGATATGTTTACATCACGGAGTCCTATACCCCCGTTAGGGAACTGGACCCCAATGTCTGTTGCCGAAAAGGAAAGTTTAACTTTCTGAAAGTCCTTAAGAAACCTCATGATGAGGTCACTGTAATACAGGGCAGCTCCTTTAGGGGTTTTTATGGTACTACCATGCGAGAAGAGATACATTTGGTCCCTCTTCATGATGAAGTTGTTTAGCACTACTTCATCAGTACCCACATATTTTACAAAATACATATCCACGCTTTGCACACGCAAAAACTGGATATCTCCATTCAAATCGGCCTCAAAAAAATTGGTATTCGGTCCTGCTTTCTCGGGTCGCTCCTTCCCAACTATTAGGATGTCCTCCCAGTCAAGGTGGTTATCTCCTTTGATGGTGAGGACAAATGATTCCAGGAGGCGATACTCGTCCTTTACAATGTTAAATACGGTAGAAATTGTATCAACAATTTCCATCCGTTGAGGAGTGAAGTTTTTGTCAGAGCCAACTAGCTCAAGAATCCGGATAAGGACAAAGACCTTCTGCTTTTGGGTAAGAGTTTTATTGATCTTCTTACAAATAGCCAAGGTCTTAACAGAATCCCGTACTGAAGTGAGCTTTCTTTCCTTCTTTTGAACCCGCTCTCCGTTTTCGTTTTTAGAGTAGTCAGCAAACTTGTCATATAGAGCTAGGTACTCTTGTATGGAATCCTGATCAAGTTCCTGCTGAAAGTAACTGATTACGTAGTTACGCTCTTTTTCGGTAACGCCGCCATCCTGTTTGGTGATAATCGCAAACAGCTGGGTTAACGCTTTCAGTATTTCTTCACTCATATATTAACCCGGAGAGTCGTTTAGTGGGATGGAGAAAAATATAAAGGACTTAAAAAAAAGATTTCGCTGCCAGCACAGGTGCCAACAGCGAATACCTTAAAACATGCTGCTTAACTTGATGAGAGGCAAAACCCATTAGTAGGTTTTGAATTCGAAAGGAATGTCTACAAGTTCAGAGAATTCTTCTCCAGCTTCCTCCATATCTTCATCATCCTCGTGGAAATACCATTGTACGGTTATTCCACTAATGTCTTCTAGCTTTGAAAGGATATCAAGGATGAGTTTTGATGAAGCAGTATTAAAATACTCAAGCTTAAAAACGAATTCGGTGCCATCGTTGGGAGCCTTTGAGTATGCATCTAACCAGTCTAGAATAGGAGCGTAGAACTCCGCAGAATCTTCAGGTAAAGAACGGCCTGAAATTTCAAAAATACCGTTGCCTTTATCGAGTATGATTTTTGGAGTATCTTCTGTGCCTTCCAGATTTATGATTTCCATGTCAGATCTTTTTGAATTGTATGGTGGAATACTTTTAAGCCTGTTCGCGGGAGATGGTTGTTTTTAGAGAGAAGAAATAATGATTGTCATCCATCTTCTCAAAGTCAAACTGCAAAGGCTGGCCTGATTTACGTGCCATATCTACAAATCCTAAACCGGCGCCGCCTTTCTCAGAGAGGTCAGCATTTTTAATAATTTCTTTGTAGAGTTTTTTCAGACCGTCTTTGTCTAAAGAGTTTATCCGCTCTAGCTTTTCACGCAATTTTGGTACCGTCTCTTCATTCACAGGGTTTCCGGAGGTGATAATATATTCGGTTTCCTGCTTACCAATCATGAAGACCGCAGAGTTTTTCTTTTCATTGAAAGGATTAAAGTCCTCTCCATGCTTAACAATGTTCTGCAGGCACTCTACCATTACATTAAACACTTTACGCTTTATGCTGGACTCCTCACCCATGGAATCCATATTGCGCTCGGCCATGGCAAGAACTGATTTTGTGATCTCTTGGGTGAGGAGTCCAGCATAAAGCGTAAAGTGTTTAATGTAATGGTAGAGTGCCTGCAGAACATTGTTAAGCATG
>JBCBHI010000005.1:0-19695 GCA_038525885.1 Bacteroidota bacterium | reverse complement strand
GCTTGGGAGGAGGAGTCCGACCGCTATCTGCGTCATGAAGATAGCGGTCGGACCCCTGCAAAGCCCAAAGCACGCGATAGCGGGCGACGGCGTGGGATACGCCCAAATCTTACCCCAAATTCAGGTTACAAACAAAATGCGTCCGACCAGACCTGCACACTGCAGATACCGACCGGACGCTTTCAGTTAATAGGTTTCGCTTAAGCGATGTAGGTTTACAAACTCAACCAGTGGGGCCTGAGGATCCCGCGGACTTCGAGTCCCGGTCCGGTGGACCGCCTCAGTCCCCGCGGGATGGACCCGAAGGCACCACTGGTTAGCTATTGCCGCCCGGCGGCCCCTTCACCCAATGGTTGTGGGCAACGGCGAAGGGACACGCCCAAACGGTGCATGAGGGCGAATTACTTCACCATCAGCTGTTTTACCACGGTCTCGGTAGCGGTGGATACGCGAACCGCATACAGGGAATTCTCACGGCGTGGCATAATGACGCCAGTGAAGGGCCGTTGGTTAGAAACGCTACCGCGTAGTACTACCTGCCCGCTGATGAGGTCGGTCACTTCTACTTCCGCCTCTCCTTCTATTTCAGAATCCAGCTGCACCCGGAACTGCTCTCCGCGCTGTACGGGGTTAGGCCCTACGGTGAACTTCAGCGACCCTGCATAGTGGTACTGGTTGTACACAAAGGACTTCTGGATACAATCGGAGGTGACCGCATGCACAATTCTATACCAGCAGCCTTCCATGATCATAGCACCTGAGAAGGTGTAGGGGGTGTTGAAGCCCGTGGTGCGGCTCATGCTGCCTACCAAAGTCCAGGTCATCATAGTAGGATCGGTCTCAGAACCACAATAGCGGTAGAGCCAGTACTGCTCCATATCGTAGTCGTCGGTGAGTAGAGGGTCATTGGACACCGTAACGCTCTTAGGCGAGCCTGTGAGGTTGAAGGAGAAATTGAACTGCGGATTGGGCTCACAGCACTCCTCTACGGTGAAACACTGGGTGGTGAAGCAGCCCTTGCCCCAGTATATGGTGAGGCAGTATTCGCCATCGCCCATGTTGGGTAGGTTGTAGCTATTGGCACCCGGTACTACATCCCCGTTGTAAGTCCAGCTATAGCCGGTAGCATCGGCCACAGGGAAGTTGAGTCCTAAAATGATGGGCACTTCCTTACAGTAGTACACATCCTTGAGGTTGAATACGGGGAAAATAGTGGGCGCAATGGTAAACGAATGGGTAACGGTACACCCGGTCACATCATCGGTCACTACCAGCAGATAGCTACCGTAGTCCTCGGGGATAAAGCACTGATCGGTGCTCAGTAGGGTAGAAATATCATCTACAGGATCGGGACCCCACCACTGGTAGCTATAGGAGCCACCCACCGGAGGAGAGGGTGCGCAGAGCATGGTGAATAGCTCATTGCACGCATAGATGATCTTGGGCATTTTAATCTTGGGCAGCTCATGCAAGGTAATGGTAACGGAGGCCGTAGACTCACACTCGTCGCCGTCGTTCCAAGCAGACACAGTATAGGTACCCGCAGTACCTACCGTAGTAGACTGGGTGGTGGCTCCGTTGGACCACAGATAGTTGTCAAAACCGGGTGAGGTGGTCAGGGTAGTAGTCTCGCCGGGGCAGATGGCATGGTCGGCCGTAATCAGTAGGGTACCGCCGCCATTGGTAATGGAGAAATCATCTACGAATACCGTCTGCACGTAGGAGATGGAGTGGACCTCCCCGTTGTCGTACGGGCGGATAAGAATGCGGTCATACAAGCCAGCCTCCGAGGCGGAAATGTTGAAAGACGTGGAATACAGATTCCAGGTATTGTTATCTGGAATAGACGGGGTGGTGTAAATCAGCTTACCCGTACAGTTACCGCCGGATACCAACAATACTTCCAGAATCTGGTCATCAAATACTAAGGGATGAAAGGGGCCTAAATCGCTTACCGCATAGAAGCTAAAGTTGTAGCAACCTTGCTCTAGCGGCGCATCCAGGGTACCCTTCATGGCCTCCCGCCAGAAGTCTAGCGAAGGAGTAGCCCCCCGCGAATACACATGCCCGTAGTGCTCCTGCCCGGTGCGCTCCGGCATAGAACCGTAAATATTATTGGGCACGCCAGCATCAGGGTTTACAGAAGTAGCTTCGAATACGTCCGGGCCTTCTGCCATAGGATCATAGTCGGTACAGTCGTCGGACCAGAAGTCCGCATTGTTGAGCTGGCCGGGATCAGTAATGGGCGAACCGAATTCAAAACTTGGGTTCAGTACCCGGTTTTGCGCCAGCAATACAGGGCTAATGCCGAGGCATAGCAGCGCGAAAATTAGGTGTAGCTTTCTAGTCATGTTTCTTGTGATATGGGTTTCGGTTTATGTTTTTACAAACCTCACACTCTACCCAGGCTCAACCGGAATCGATATGTTTCATTCGTGTCACACTATGTTAGTTTCTAGTCAAAAAAGGGGCTTTGGAGCCCGTTTAAGCGGTTTATATCGATATATTTAACCCGAATTACTTAGACAAAAGGCCAGGGCAACCGCATTTAGAACCGAATAGCTTTTATTACCGGAGTGCCGGCCCAGCCTCCTTAGTAAGGAGGGATGGGTGAAACCCGGGCCGCGATGGCGGACCATTGGTTTTCTGATTATCAGTGAGTTCGGCGCTTGGTAGTTACCTGGCGATGAGATAAAAAACCACCCCGCCTACGGCACCCCTCCTTAGGAAAGGAGGGGATTTGCTAACTCAAATTTTTAAATGCGGTTGCCTTAGACAAAGGACTTTCTGTTTGGAGCTTGATTTAGTCCACTATTTTGGGCCGTTTTCCCGAACCGATAGCGTACCGTGACAAAGAGCTGGAGGAGCTACCGCCAAGTAGAAAGAGAAAAAAGCCCCTGAGAATCGAAAAATACCGATCGCTTTTGCGGATTTCTTGCTCGATATTCCAACTAGGTTCGGACGAAACAGGCCGTTGATATTTTCTTATTCTTTTAGACGGAATCAGCCAGACATTCTCACATAGTTGCACAAAAAGACTAGCCGATAGCTAGCTGGGTAGGACATTTGAATAGGATAGAGATGAAGTACTGTACCACACGGTTGTTGCTGGGCATGGGGGCGCTATTATGTATAGGGCAACTTGCGTACGCAACTCCTACTGATAGTTTGGCTGACTTGGCGCGTCAGTCACCCAATGCCCAGAAAGCAGGCTTGTACCTACAGCTAAGCCAAACGTTGGGTTTGGAGGACCCCTCTGCCGCCCTGGCTGCCGCCCGCGAGGCCATCCACTGGGCGCAACGCACTGAGGATATACCGGCCCTGGCCGAAGCGCTGCTCTACCAAGGGCGCTGGCTCCGCTACACGGGTGCTACCGTAGCCGCCGTGGATTCTGCGCTGGCTGCCGCCGAATCCTATGCCACACAAGCGGAGCGGCCAGATCTGCGTTTTTACCTCTATGTCGAATGGGCCTGGCTGGCCTGGTGGCGCAACCACCGGCCGGATTTCAATGCGCATCTGGCCGGATGCGAAAGCCTGCTCCCTCAGCTCCAAGGCCCTGCCGAAAGGGCCACCTGGGCCTGGCTCAATGCTACCTGGCAGTACCGGGACCACCTTACGGACTCCGCAGATGCCAATTATGAACGGGCCTATGCCTTCTACAAGCAAGCCGGGGATACTGAAGGTCAGTTTGGTGTGGCCCTGGACCTGGCTATGGTACGCCTGCGGCAGCGGCAGCCTCTGGCCTCCAAAGCGCTACGGCGGGAGGTACTAGAAGGGGCCCGAGCCCAGGGTAGTACCTACTGGGAGTTTCGCTCACTAGTAGACGAAGTACTTCACGCCACCTACCAGCCCCAGTACTATACGCCAGATTCCATTGCCCTGCTGAAAGCCGCCACAGAAGACCTGGCCCAGCGCCAACCCAATCTGTATGGGCAGTTCCGCTACTACTATTACAAAGCCATCACTATGAAGGATACCGGCCATGCCCCGGAAGCCTTGCCTTTCGTGAATAAGTACCAGGCCCTGGCCCGCCAGCTGCACATAGCCAACGGCGTCATCCGGGCCGCTACCTACCTGGCGGCCATCCGGATAGGGCAAGGCTATGTAGACTGGGCCTTGCGGGACCTACTGGCTGTGAGTGACCTGGCCGTGGAAACCCACTATATGGTGGAGCGGGTACACGCCTTACTGGCAAAAATGTCCTACTACAACGGCGAACATGCCAATGCACTCCAGTACCGCCAAAAGGGGGTAGCCAGCGCCCTGGCTTTCCGCTCTACCCAGCCCTACTACTTCTACAGCGACTACTATGCAGACTACGGCCAGTACTACGGAGCCATGGGGCAGGTGGCGATTGCCAACCAGTACCTGGACTCGGCTATGCTGGTGGCCAGCGAAAACGAGGACTGGTCGCGCATGATCACCGCGGTGCAGCGCAAAGGGGAAATTGCCATAGATGAGGAAGCCTGGGACCAAGTAAAGACCTACATGTTTCAGGTGGAAGACCTGATAGCCAAACCCGAACTGCAAATGGACCCTGAGGGCATTGCCTTTGCCCAGCGTTTCATTGCGGAGGGGCATTTTGGGCTCAGAAACTATGCACAGGCCATCGCCTATGGCGAAAAGTCCCTGGCCAGCAATGAGCACACCGCCTGGTTTGGGGGCATATTAGATGACCACGAGCTGCTATGGAAGGCCTACGAGGCTAGCGGCAGGGCCTCCGACGCGCTAGTACACCTAAAGGCCTACCAAAGCCTGAAGGACAGCCTGTTTACCCTAGAAAAGACCCAAACCTACCTGAGCCTGCGCGAAACCTGGGAGGCGGAGAAACGCCAACTGGAAATAGACCTGCTGCAACAAGAAAATGAACTGAACGGCCTCACCCTGGCCGCTCAGGAGGATTCCCTGACCCGCAACCGCTTCCTGCTCAGTAGCACCCTCATTCTGGCCCTGGTACTGGGCATAGTGGCCTGGCTGGTGTTTACCCGCTACAAGCTGCGCAAACGGGCCGACCAACTGAGCCTGCAAAACGAATCATACCGCCTGGAGCAGGAGAACGCCGAAGCCAAGCAGCAGCTAGAAATGTCCAAGCTCAGAGCCAACTTCCTGGCCAATGTATCGCACGAGATCCGCACCCCACTCACCCTCATAAAGGGGCCCCTGGAAGAGTGGCAGCACCGCCCGGAAGTCATCAACGCGAAACAAGTAGGCCGCATGCAAGAGCAGGTGCACCACCTCATGGGCTTGGTCAACGAGGCCATGCAGGTAGCCAAGTCCGATCAGGAGCCCGTCCCTCTCAATCCGCAGGTGGTATCCCTGGGGCCCTACTTGCAAAAGCAGGTAGAGGCCTTTCAGTCCCAGGCCCAGCAGCTGGAGGTAGCCCTATCCGTGGAGGATAGCACCCAGGGCGCCTTGTTCGCCGTAGACACGGCCCGGATGGAAAGCATACTCAATAACCTACTGAGCAATGCCCTGCGGTACACACCGCCCGGCGGCTCCATTGCCGTACGGCTAAGCCAATCTACCACTCAGCTCTTGCTGACCGTAGAGGATACCGGGGCGGGTATTGACGCCCAGCACCTCCCCTACCTGTTTGAACGCTACTACCGGGCCGACGCTGATGAGCAAACTGGCTACGGGCTGGGCTTAGCGCTGGTAAAGGAGGCCGCTGAGATGCACCAAGGCCGGGTTTCCGTGCGGAGTCAACTAGGAGCTGGCACCACTTTCCAGGTTCGCATACCGCTATCGGCCATCCAGCCCCTACCCGCCGCACCTGCAATACCACAGACTGAGGTGCCCACGGCAACTCCCAAACCCGCTACCGCGCCTGCACCCACAGGCGACCAGCCGACCGTTTTGGTCATTGAAGACCACCCCGAGCTGCGCACCTACTTGCAGGAGATCCTGTGCCCGCACTATACCGTGTACCTGGCAGCAGACGGGGCAGAGGGAGAGCAAATGGCCAGAAGCCTGCTACCCGACTTGGTAGTGAGCGACGTAATGATGCCCCGGAAGGACGGCCTGGAAGTACTAGAATCCCTGAAAGGTGACGTACTCACTAGCCACATCCCCGTGGTGCTACTCACCGCCAAAGCTGCCCTGGAAGACCGCCTGGCGGGCCTGGAGTCGGGCGCAGACCACTACCTCAGCAAACCCTTCAGCCCCGAAGAGCTGCTGCTTTGCCTGCGCAATCTCCTGCAACAGCAAGAGCGGCTGCGGCAGCAGTTCCAAATCCAATACAGTTCTGGTGCCAAGGCAGTAGAAAACGGCAAGTGCACGCTACAGCGCAATCGACTGGACGAGGAATTCCTCAACCGCGCCCAAACCGTGGTAGAAGAGCAGCTAGAGAATGAAGCGCTCACCATTGAGCAGTTCTGTGAGGCCCTGGCCCTCAACCGGACTAGTGTGCACAAGAAGCTCAAGGCGCTTACCGGGTTCAATACCTCAAGTTTTATCAAGAGTGTGCGCATTGAGAAGGCCAAGGAGCTGATGCAACAGCCAGAACACACCATTGCCAGCGTAGCCCACATGACCGGCTTCAGCAACCGGCAGTCTTTCAACCGCGCCTTCAAAGAGCAAACCGGGGTAGCCCCCTCCGCCTATCGGGATCAGGTAGTGGAGTAAATCCTATCTAAAGGCTAGATAAATGGCCTTTCGCCAATTTACCCATGTGGGGGGGCCTTCCATTGAACACCCCCGCCGCGGGGTGGTGAAGTGAAAAAACTTCGCCTAGGTTGGCGGCACCCACTCGCCTTGGTTGGTGTATAAGCGCAGCGACACCAACCAACCCCGAGGCATTGATCCAATTCAGGAGAAAACAAGGGTTTGAGTGAAATGACTTTCAAACCGCAGAGCCGCAGTACCACGAGTCCCAAGAGGTCCGCAAGCTTGGTATAATTTCATTACAAGCGCTGGGCGCTCATAAGTAAGCCTTCCGATAGAGGACGTTTGCGCAAAACAGCACGACCAGTGTCTATGGCTAGAATACCCCCCGTATTCATCATTGGAATACCTATACCACACATTTTAGGCCGTTGGATCGCATGCAGCAGGGTCAAATTTCATGTCAAAAAGCTCAATCCGGGGCATAATTGAGGAGATTGGCATAGTATCGTTGCCTATACTCTTGTAAACATTACAAAGAATACCTGTCAAGACTTCTAGACTAGTTCTCAATTAATTCTAAGTCAGCATTAAAATACTCCCAGCATTACCTTCCAAATCACAGAATTTCAACAAAAAATCATATCCAAAACCCTCAGATTTCTCTATAGCCTCCCCATTCATAACGCCGTAAGGTTTTGAAAGACATACAGTTGAGATCATCAAAAAATCCCTCGTCATTGGGAGCATCACCTGTACTATAGTTACCAAAACACTACCCACATGCTACGTATTATTAGGTTTTTGCAGTCTGAGTCCTTCATATTTATGACCCTGGTATTTGTCCTGGCGGGGCAGGTTATTCATACCATGTACTTGTTTGAATCCGTTCGGCCCATCGATCTCGCCTTCTCTTGGGACGGCGAAGAAATCACCACCTTCAACTGGGTGCACGCACTCCTGTTTTCCATTGCCATCGAGGCCGCCATCCTCATGTTCATCCTCAATGGCAAGAGCATGCCCGCCAAAATTTATGCCCTGGCATCCTTTGCCACCAACGTACTGTACTATGCCCCCTGGGAGCAGAACATTCCCAACATTATAACTACCTGCCTTATCAGTGCCATGTTGGCCGGGTCTATCTGGTTCTTCAGTGATCTCTTTGCCGAGAAAGTACTGCCTTACCAAGAGGAAATCATGAAAACGAAGTGGCTGGCCCAAAGCATAAATTCGCGTAAGAACGGACAGGGAGAGAAGTCCGCCACGGGGTTTAAAACCACCCTACCCGAAGGCCGGGCCTCTTAGGCAGTAGGGGTCAGGGGTCAGACCGCGATCTGCGTTGTGAAGAAAGCGGACTAGGCGTCCCCGTCTGCCCCCTTGTTGCCGCCGACAGCAATTCAGCATTCCCAAATGGGCCATCTATTAAGCCAAACGGGGCCTACCTTTACAACTTGATGCCTCCTGAAATGCCTATCCAGGGCAAATACTGAGGCAAGAATTCCGAAGGCTCCGGAAAAGCCAACAAATACCCGGTAGCCCGGAAAAAAGTCTGATCCTTGGTAAACTGGTATCCCACTCCGGCGTTCCAACCTTGCTGGGCATTTGCCCCACTCACCACCTCAGTCGGATATCGGTTACGGTACGTCTGCAGGAAATTCGTTATCCCACCCGTAAGCAGTAGCTTATGCTGCCGCTTGCCTATGAAGTAGGTCCCGTAGAGCATCTGGGTGGTGCTCATGTCGAAATAGTTACCGGACTCTACCATACCGTTGTTGTCCCGGATAATCTCGCCCGTATCCAGGAAGAGAATGCCCAAACCCGCCCCCAACGAGAACTGATCCCACAGGGCGTATTCATAGAGCACCGAACTAAATACGAAGGTCCGTCCTGCCAATTCTATTTGCAGAGAATGCTTGCTGGAATCAGCTTCCGCCACCGGATTTATCGTTTCGCCATAACTGGCCACCGTGGAGAATAACAGGATAATGGTGATCAGGAGTCTCATAGGAATATGATGAACCTTATGCCCTAAACTACTAGTAAATGAAGGTAAGAAATTCCGTTTTCGTTCCCCATACCCAAGTTGCTGGGTGGGCTAGGGATCAATGCAAGTAGGCAGAAATGGCCCAGCTAAATCTACCTCTCTACTTCGACCGTAAGCGGTTTCACCTTCTTGGGAATTAGAATGAGGGGTAGGATAAAAAATATCCCAATGAGGGCAGCCAGTAAACCTCCCATAGTTCCAATGGCAAAAGAGGACCAAAAGGCCTGGGGACGGTCTCCCCATACAAAAGGGATCAGGCCGACTATGGTGGAGATTTGAGTAAGTAGGATAGGAAAGAATTTGTTAGCCAAAGCTTTTCTTAACGATTGAGCAGCCGGGCGTTGCTTTCTCAGCCGTTGGTACTCTACCGTAATATAAATGCCGCCATTGACCACCATACCACCCAAGAATAGGAAGGCGGTGTATCCTCCCTGGTCGAAGGGCCAGTCAAAAAGTACAAAGGCACCGAAAGCGCCTATACAGGCAACAGGAATCAAGGCGAGAATAGCTAAAGGCCAGCGGACTGACTCGAAGAGGAGAGAACATAGTAAAAACACTACCAGAATTACGATGCCGATGAGGACATACTGCTCGGCGTCACCCGCATTCCACCCACTATCTTCCTGGTACTGCGCTTTAAAACCCAGCGGAAGTTGGGCATTCCATAAATCAACCTGGTCGTTGATGAGATTTTCGGCCATCAAATTAGGCCCATTAAAATCGAAGGAAATTCCCACTGAGTATTCCTGATCTCGCTTATAAATTTCCGTCGGCAAGGCCTTCTGTTCAAACCGACCCCAAGTCCTCAACTTGTCTTCATAGGTGATTGGAGCATTAGGGGCTTGAAAGGAAATAGGCAAGTGCTTGAGGTGCCATAAAGACCAGGGTTCATCCTTGAGGATCAAGGATAATTGAGCAGGCCTTAGCACTTGGTTTCGGTATAAGTTGGGTAAGGGGAAATTGGGCTGGAACTGCCCAAATGAATTCTGCAAGGTCCTTAGAGACAAACCACTTTGCGCTAGTCGGTATCGGTTGGGGGTAAAAGCATTCACCGTTTGAGCGGCCTCGTGTAGACTCAACGCCCCCCTAATTTCCACGCCCGCTACCCGGGGTACCCTTGCCCATTCTGCCGCAAAGGATTCGGCAAAGGGAATGAGCTGATCAATGGAGTATCCAGAAATATTGATGTTGTACGCCTTCCAGTCCTTGAAAATGTGATTGGAAAAAGGCTGTCCAAGACCAGAGATAATCCACGAACCTCCTCCCAAAGCCAAGGCCTGCCTTTCAATGGCACCTTGGACCAGCAAGGGTGCATCAGTATACTCTGTTTCCGGCCAGAAATATACCTCTATGGAAGCCTGTCGGTTGGAGCTTATGCGGGTTTGGAAGGTCTCTACTTCCGGATATTGGCTTATAAACGCCTCCATACGCTGCACCAAAGAATCAAGAGTTGGCAGGCGGGTTCCTTCGGGCACGTAGGTAACGACGTTGAGCGTAAACATAGCGTAGGGATCTCTCACTCGCCCCTGGAACACTTCTTGATCAAACTTTTGCCACACCCCGCCTAGCCAACGTTGCCAATTTGGGGGTATATCCTCTACCCATGGGGCAAGTTGACCATTGTACCATGGGCCCAGCGAAGATTCGGGATCTACTTCGTCTGGCAACAGGTGTATGGGAATACCTAAGACCACCAACAGCACCGGGGCTAAAAGCCACCGTAGGCGTCTAAGGCGGTAGAGTGCTCGCCAATAACGGCGGACAAGCAAGATTTTGATCCGCGACCAGCGGGTAAACCGACGGCGGGTGTGACTAACGGCGACCCCCAAGCGTAACACCAAGGCCGGGGTAAAAAAGTACGCGACCAGCAAAGAGGCCCCTAAGCAAACGGTTACGGACAAGGAGAAATCTTCCAGGTTTTCACGCTGCGACTCCTCCAAGAAGAAAATGGCCAAAGCCGCCACAATGGTAGTAAGGGTAGCCCCCAATATGGACCGGAAGACCCAGGTATTCTGGTGTCTTTTCCAATGCCCCAGCATGATAAGGCTGTTGTCGATGGTGAATCCCAAAGCCAGCGCAATACCCGCCAAAGAATACAAATGCAACGTGATTTGGAAGAGCCAAAACAGTAAACTGACTAGCAATAACGTAGTGAGGAGGCAGACAAATATGATGAGCAGTTGTTTTACCTGACGCGTCACTAGTAGTAGAAAGAGCAACAACAGAGCCGTAGTGGCCCAAGCGCGTTGTTGGATTTGAAGCAAATCTTCTTCCAGCCGCTCGGTGCCATTATAGGTTTCCTGCAGGTGAAAGCCGGGTAGCTGTGGTTGTACCGCCGTTACCAACTCCTCTACTGCCTGGGCTACCACAAGTTGGTTCGCATGCTGCCGGGCTAGCAGGGTAAGCGACACGGTATTTTCTCCATTTACCCGGTAGATTTCGCGTGGGGTTTGTTCTTCCAAGGTTATATGGGCTATCTCCCCCAACCGCACTACCCGTCCTGCTATCGATTCCACCGGAATATGTTCCCAATCTTGGGCAACCGAAGTGCGGGTGAGCAATTCAAAGGCCCATGGGGATGAAGAATCCAGAGGAAAAGTACCAAGCCGCACGGATTGATTAGCCGTAGTAATACGTTCAGCAATACTTCCCAGGGTTAGGCCCAAGCGCTGAGCTTGGTGAAAATCCACCTTTACCCGCCACACGAAGGGCGGTACCCCGCTCACCACCACCTGGTCTATACCCGCTAGCTGCCGTAGTGGCCGTATCAGGAGGGGCTCCAGTGCATCTTCTATGCCCAATGGGTGCAAGCTGGATTGCACCGCATAGGTCTTGATATGAGTCGGAGAGTCTGAAAGCCCGCCCCCAAGCACCTGAGGATAGCTAACCCCAGCCGGTAACCGATCGCGGATCTGCCGCAAAACCTGGATGATCTCAAACCGGGCCAAATCCAGGTCTTTTTGTGGTTTGAAGGTGAGTTGTACCATTCCATGCCCCTGACCCGAAATGGATTCAATCGTTTCTATATCCGAAATTCGGTTGAGAGCACCCTCTATCAACGAAGTGGCCTCTTGCTCCATGCGCTTAGGTGTTGCCCCCGGCCAGAAGAATTCCGCCCGTAAGGTCCGAGACTCCGGGTTAGGCAGTAACTGCAAGCTGAGCCGTGGCACGGAAAGGGCCCCTAGCAAGACCAGAGCCCCAAAAAGAACCAGCACCCGAAAGGAGCTAATGGGTAGCGAAGGTGCAGAAGTGTTGGGGTCCATCCGCATCAATCCCTTATGACCTATTGCGAAACCAACCCCGGCCACCACGCAACAACCCGTAAAGCTGAGGAATTAGAAACAGGCTGGCCAACGTACCAATGCCCAGCCCACCGATGACCGTGACGGCTAGAGGCTTTTGCAGCTCGGCACCTAGCCCCCCACCCAAAAGTACCGGCGCCATCGCCAGCATGGTAGTGAGGCTCGTCATCACAATGGGGCGTAATCGCCGCTCTCCCCCTAGCAGCACGGCTTCTTTCAGGGGTATACCTTCTTTCACAAACTGATTGATGGCCGCTACCTTCAGAATAGAATCGTTGATGATAATACCACTGGTAATAATGAGCCCTACCAAAGACATGAGGTTGAGCGAATACCCGGTAAGCCAAAGAATCACCATACATCCTGCCACTGAGATAGGAACCTCCGTGAGAATGATCAAAGGCTGAGTCAACGACTCAAACTGAATCGCCAGAATCAAATAGAGCAATGCCAAGGCCACCAACATGATCATTAGCAACTCTTGCACCAGCGTTTGAGACGAGAAAAAGGTGCCTACAAAATCCAATTCATAACCACCTATAGCCGACACGTGCTCCGCTAGTTGCTCCATGGTAGGTTCGGCGTCTACGGATGTGGGTAGATTGACCGGAAAGTATGCACCGCCAGCATCCGCTTGTAGGGCAGAAAAGGTCTCTTGATAGGCCCGTTCTACAAAGGCACTTATCGGGTAAGCAAGAGTATCCCGATGCTGAATAAAGGTGGTGGCCAGTACTTCATCCAGCTGCGCCGCAGGCAGTCCGAGTTTCACCGCTATTCCTGTACCTTCTTCAGTAAGCGATAATACCTCAAAAGGGGCCAGGGCCTGGACCAGTTGGGTAGTGAGTACGCTGCTATTCAACCCGTATAGGGCCAGCTTAGCCAGATTCAGTTTCAGCACCACCTTAGTCTGGGTGCTAATGGGAACAGTCAGGTCTGTCTCGGCGCGGTCCTCCAGAGAGTCCACCATCGCCATTACCCTCTGGGGTTCGGCCAGTACCCGGCCGTCATGGGGGCGCAATCGGCCCTGTAAGTAAGGAGTATCCTCAGCAAACAAACTAGTGAATAGATTGTCCACACTAGCAAAAGCATACCGGACCCTAGGATATCCTAACAACAAAGGTTCTAGCTGCTCCTTGGTTTTTGTTAGTTGAGTTGAGGAGGCGGTACGCAGATACACTTGCCCTTGGGTGGTTGACAGGTTTCTTTCCTCTCCCAGTACAAATTGTTGTACCCCTACGTATGCGGTGTAGAATAGCGAATCCTGGTTCAGTTGGGATAAAAGGGTATGCATCCGTCGCCAATTTTCCTCCACCGTGATAGGCTCATTCCAATCCACAGTAAGCAGCGTTTCCTGCTCCTTCAAGTCAGGAAGTTGTTCCGTTGGTAGGTTTCGGTAGGCGCCAATTCCCGCTAGTACTACTCCAACAGAAACTAGAGCAATGATGGCTGGCCGGGCCAAAGCCCCTGCCAACACCCTTTCATAGGCCTTTACCAGTGGCGGTGGTTTAGCTACTGGGGTAGTACTTTCCGGTTTTCGATTGCGGTAAAGTACATAGTCGTACACCGGTATGAGTATCGCCGACACTGCCAGAGAGCATCCCGTGCTTATCACTACCGATAATGCCTGATCGTAAAACAAAGCCCCGACCAATCCGCTAAGAAAAATGAGAGGCACAAAGATGGCCGCCGTGGTAAGCCAGGAACTTATCATCGGGCTTACCACTTCCTCACTGCCCTGTACGCAGGCTTCCGCTATGGTGCTCCCTTGGGCTTGATAGAATTTAATATTCTCCACCACAATGATTCCATTATCCACCATCATGCCTATGCCCAAAATGAGGCCACTCAAGGATATAATGTTGAAGGAGATACCCAACAGGTAAAAACACAGCACCGATAGAATGAGGGCTATAGGCAGAGTAATGGCAATCAGCACGGCAGCCCTCAAGTCTCGCAGAAAGGCGAAAACAATGAGTACGGCAAATATGCCTCCCCACAGCAACGACTGCCACAGATTATTCAGGGCCAAGTCCAATAAGGTGTTCTGGTTGCGGCTCAGAGTGAACCCCACCCTGGGATATTCCGCTTCCAATTGCTCCAGCACCTCCGTCAAATGTAGATTCAACTCGGCCATTTGGGCCGCAGGTTGCTTAATGATGGTTAGCGAAATGGCCGACTCGCCCTGGGTTTTTACCATGCCCAGCGGTTGGGCAGGCTGCCGGTATACACGAGCCAGATCACGTAGCTGCACCACTCTGCCCCCTACATTGAAATAAAGCGCTTCCAAAGCAGCAACCGTAGGCACTTCAGTCTCAAAACTGAGTGGGAACTGGTAGTGACCATCCCGAATGGCAAAATTGACCGTGGGCAGTTCCTGGTTTTTAAGCAAGGTCTCTAGCTGGGTCATGCTTAGGCCCATAGACTCCATCCGGCCACGTCGGGGTTCTATAATGATTTCAGCTTTCTGCGTACCGCTGATGTCCACAAAGGCCACCTCTTTTAGCTGTTCCAGCCGCCGTCGTACTACCTGTCGGGTCAGGTTGCTGAGCGCCAAAAATTCCTCCACCGATTCTTCCCCTTCACCTTCGGCAGGTCCTTTCAGCCGCACATCCAGGTAGTAGATGGGAATATCCGCACTACTAGCCTTAGTCACGGTTGGGCGGGCGTAGTCTGCAGGCAACTCCGCCATTACCCGGTCTACCTCTTCATTCACCGCTATATATACATAGTCCGTAGGCGCACCATAAGCCAACACCAGCTCCATACGCCCCACCCCATCCTCTGCTATGCTTTCCAGGTTTTGCACATGCGGTACCTGAAGCAATACCGACCGCAAGGGCTCCAGATATATGTTTTCAATCGCATCCGTAGACAAACCTTCCTGAGCCACCTTCAGGCTGATACGAGGGATATCCTGCTCAGGCATGAGCGAAATGGGTAGCTGCCGCAAAGCAACGGCACCCAACAGTAGCAGGGCTACCGTAACGGAAGTAACCCCAATGGGCCTACGGATAAGGTACCCAATCATGGCACTAACTTGACGGGAGTTTGATGCCCCAGGTACAGATTCCCTTCGCAGATTACCGTATCTCCGGGGGCCAGCTCGCCTGCTCGTCCGGGATCAGCACGGATAGCAAACAAACGGCGGTTTTCGTGAAGTATTTCTACATAGACCCACTCCGCATGGCCCTGTTTATACAAAAATACCACATTCTGCCCTTGCCGTTGCACTACTGCATTTTTAGGCACTACCCACTGGTTAGGGATTGCCTCCAGCAGGGTGATCTCAGCGTTCATACCTTCGCGTAGCCAGTCAGGAGTAGCCTGTAGCAGCCCCTCCACCTCAGAGAGCCCATATTCATTCAACTTGGGGTCAATGTGCGTCAAACGGCCAAATAAAGTGTCGGGTCGGGCCAGCGGTTTCACCACCAGGTTTTGCCCCAGCTGTACCTGCGCCAGTTCTTCCTCTAGCACCTGAAACCGTACGCCCATAGCGTTGAGGTTATAGATAGCTCCAAGTTTGGAACCTACAGGCTGTACCTCTCCTTCTACAGCCACTACACTACCCAGCGTACCAGGTATGGGGGCTACCACCCACAGTTGATCTCGTTGTTGCTTAGCCAGCCTGTATTGGCTTTGGCTGCTACTAAAATTGGACCGCAACTGAGCCATGGCCAGCACCTCGGCAGGAGCCTGGGCTGTATCTGCTATGGAATAGCCACGCACTAGCAGTAGATCTTCCAGATCCAACAGGCTTAGCTCATAGGCTGCCTTAGCCTGGTAGAATTGTTCCTCAACGGCGGGGTTGTGCAGCCTCGCCAGCGTGTCACCCTTTCGTACTTCCTGCCCATTGGTCATAGCAAGGCGAACCAAAGTGCCTTGCTGCTGGGTACGGAGAGCCACGGCACGCATGGCCACTACCTTCCCATTGCTATAGAGTTCTTGGGCAAAAGTGCTTTTCTCCAAAGGAACCCCACGTACCGTATTTACCGGAGGCGGAAGCGTGACCCGGGTACCTGCTCCTTCTTCCCCTTGAGACTGACAGGCCCAAAGCAAAAGAAGTATACCAAGCTGCCACACAAGTCCATTCAGCCGTAGGGGAACTCGGCAGCGCTCAGCATATTGTCGTCTATTTGGGGTCATAAAAGCCACGAATATAGAATATATTTTATCGGGTCATTATTCAGCCGTGAGGGTTTTCAAGGGAAGCGTTTACCTCCAAATTTATCCTGGTGGAAGGACAAAGTTGAGTGCGCTTAGGCAAGTACCCATCCCTCTCATATAGAGGCTTCCTGCCAATAATTGATCGGGCAGAGGGAGCAGATTGAATTCTGGTGAATAGCCAGGAATAGGTGTTTGCTTGAAATGCCAGCCCTCCTCTTGCTCCAACCATTTTGGCTTTGATTCAAGAATCCCTGAGAACCTTAGGGCAAAACTGCTGTGCCTGTCATCATTTTCCCCGTGGCAGCATCTACCCCAAATATTTCCAGTTTTCCATCGGTAGCCCATACCCCTAAGGTGGTGATGTTATTTTCCCAAGTAATCCGCGTGACCGGCTCCCCATCCCAGGAGAGAACCAAGATTTCCTGAATCTGGACAAAGCGATCGGCGTAGGGGGTTCCTGACCAAGGCAAAATCAAATATTCCTCGGTGACGGTAAGTCCCTTGGTATAGGTAAAGTGAGTATCTGCCGAAGGGGCCGGTATAAAACGTTCGCCGCTTTTGCCTAGTGTCAGAGAAAAAGGGTATTGCTCAGGGCCTATCAGATGCTTAACCTCGGTGGTATCCTTATATATCCGGATCTCATCTTTTTTGCTACCCAGGTATACCAGCCAGGGTTCACTTGGGTGTGCCAGCACCGCCCCTTCATGAGCCCGTGCTCGCAAACTTACCGGAAAATCCTCGTCCCGTTCCTGAGGCCAGTCCGCTGGTACGGGAGGCAGCTGCCCTATGCGCTGGCTAACTTGATTCGTGGAATCAAAAATGTAAATCCGGGCATCGTCCAAATTGAAACTAAGCCCAGCATACCCATCATAGGTCGGGGCGGACGTAATCCCGTACAGGTTTTGCAAATTCCCATCTACCCGAAACATCACCTCAGCCACATACTTTTCAGGGTTTTGCTGCCAGGCATTCAGGTCTACCTTCAAAAACTGCCCAACCGTGATGTCATAGCCAATGTACACCCCCTCCTCAGTACCAGGAAAAAAACTGGCAAAACCAATAGATTCCCCAGGGCCTGTCCCTCTGGGCACCAAGTCACCTAGCCAGGCAGAATCAGCACGCGAATACACCTTCAGGGCATAATTACCGTAGTGCCCCAGCATAAAAATATAGTCTTCGTATACCCTCATGTCAGGAAAGTTCTCATTCAATTCTGCGGGAAAAGGGGTAAGCGTTATTTCCTGATTCTGAGGGAAGTCCTCGCGTGAGAACTGGGCGGCACCTTCGTCCACCATTTCCGGGTCCGCTGAGTTTCCACAGCCGGACACCAAGACCCCTAGTAGTAAAAGTGAGAGTAGAAAGCAGTTGTTTTTGTGAAACATGTTTCTCGTTTATTGGTAGCTATTGGTTTTGATACAAGTCCAGGATTCATCTACAGGTGAGAGATTACTCCCCGACAAGCGGATTCGGGTAAAGGACCATAACCGCGAGAATCCAGGGACACTATCCGGTTATCGCCTACCAAAAAGTAATGGTCTTCTCGGAAGACATTCTGGTCTCCTAAATTGGGAATTTGTCCCATGTCCTCCACTGGTTCCTCAGGGTGTAGTGCATTCCACTCCCTTACCATCAAGGTGTGATACTGGCGGGACCAGGGTGCACCCAAAGGAATTACCATCCCTTGGTAAGGAACTACAAAAGGCCCCCAGGTGGCAGCATTCCACGATTCGTTATATACTCGTTGGGCTTGCAGCATAAGGCTACCGCTCCCTGCATGGGTTTCGGCTATTACTGAGAAGGTGTCGGCCATCACCTGGTTGATGTATACTTGGCCATCGCGAACCTGAACCGTATCCCCGGGCATTCCCAACACCCGTTTCACGTTGTTTTGATCTCTCCGAAATACAGCAATACAACCCCTCTGCAAGGATGACATTGCGGTGGTTCGCCAGATAACACGAACTTCACCTGCATGTAAGGTGGGCTCCATAGAAGACCCAGAAACCCATATCAACCCTACCCAATTAAACTGGACGTAGATCAGTGCCAATGCTCCTACAATGATCCCTCCGGCAAGGACTCCCAAACGTTTTAAAATCCGCATTCCCCTTGAACAATGGAAAGAAATAATTCTTCCGTAAGGTCATTCAACAACACATCGCCAAACAAGAGCACTTCCCCTTGCCCATTTACCAGCATGTTAGTAAAGAGATCATCGTTGAGGGGCAATTCATTCGCTTTGCGAAACTCTTCGTGGTTTTGCTGAAAGAATACCGGATAGCTTAGTGACAACTGGTTCACGGCCGATTGTGCCATATCAGAAATAGGGGCACTGGCAATCAGAATAAAGTGCAAATTCTTGACCTCGGAATATTCGTCCAGAAAAGCTTGTGCTTGCTCCATCTGACCAATGCATTTACCACAGCTAGCATCAATCTGACGAACAATATAATAGTGGCCTGGATCAGGAAACCAATCAAACAGCGTATCAATGGGCTCTGCTTCATTGGGCAGCAGCATCGGCAGAGAATCATTGAATACCAAAGGCCGTAGATACCAATCCTGCATGGCTTTCTCCACCATCTCCTTATTGCATCGGGTGCCACATGCTGTAAGCAAACAGAAAATCCCTAAGGCAAGACAGTTGAGCAATAGAGTTGTAGGAGTTTTTTGCATAAGAAATCAATGTAAATCGGCCTGGATTTCTTTCTTCATTCGGTAAGCAGTCCTATCAAATAGGATGGCTTTTCCCTCTACCAGCCTTGTTAATACCAAAGGGGTTTGGGACCCAAAATCTTCAATAACTATAAGCATGGACTTCCTATCTAATTTTGGGAGGAAGTGGGGAAACCTGGATAGAAAGAAGGCTACACAAAGAGTATAGGGGAGGGCTGACCATTTCAAGAATGCCAGCCCCCAGAATAACTTACTTATGGTTGAACTCTATCGGTCAGATGGTACACGGATAGCGCTTATGTCTTCCCAACGCTGATGCTGGCCATTTCCGCCATTCCCAGAGAAGCAATAAGACCAATCCCAAACAGGACATCCGCCAGCCTCAGCTCTCAGATCGTCCATGTTAATTTCCTGGTTGTTACTGTTCATAGAGGCGAATGCAAAAGCACCCAAAGCGAAAGCAGCTACTATTAGCTTTTTCATGTTTAATTGTATTTATAGTTGATAAAAAATTCCTCGGGAAATCACTGTATCTCTGGGAACCCTAAGTACTCAAGTTGCTGAAAGAATACTCAAAAGTTGAACACTTCCCCTTCTCTCAATTCATGTTGGGCAAAAGAAACATACAAGAGGTATTAGCATTTAGCGGTTATTTTCCTTAATAATGGGGGTTTTTGAAGCGAAAAAAGCGGATTAAAGGCTCGTACTGGTATAGGTTATTATACATATAGGTGCAACAAAAAGTAACCACCAGTATTGTTATTACGCCTCAATGTAAAACAAAACGTCTTCTACGACGTCACTCTACACAATTTTTTTGAAGGATTTGTTACGATCGGAAAATTGCATTATATCCACAAATTATCCATAACTCCCTCATTAACAAACAGGTATGTTAGGCCTAAT
>JBCBHI010000004.1:0-20153 GCA_038525885.1 Bacteroidota bacterium | reverse complement strand
TACAGCTTCATCACAAGAATCCACGATGTGTACTAATTCCAAATCCTTCTCGCTGATATTCCCCTCTTGACCCAATAGGATGGTTTTCACCCAGTCCCACAGGCCATCCCAAAACGTTTTGCCTACCAGCACAATGGGGAATTTGCCAATCTTTTTGGTTTGAATCAGGGTAAGTGCCTCGAAGAGCTCATCTAGCGTACCGAAGCCACCGGGCATTACTACAAAACCTTGTGAATATTTGGTAAACATCACCTTACGAACAAAGAAGTAATCAAAGGTGATGAGCTTATCGGGATCAATATAGATGTTGCTGGATTGCTCGAAAGGAAGGATGATGTTGATCCCTACGGACTTACCCCCCGCTTCGTGAGCTCCTTTGTTTCCGGCTTCCATTATGCCCGGTCCGCCACCGGTGATAACACCATAGCCATGCTCCACAATGGTGCGGCCAATCTTGACGGCTAGTTCATAATAGGGATGTCCTGGCTGGGTTCGTGCCGAACCAAAAATGGTAACACAAGGGCCTATTTTCGCTAGTTTTTCATAGCCCTCAACAAACTCAGACATTACTTTAAAAATAGACCAGGAGTCGGCACTTTTTATTTCCGCCCAGTCTCTTGATTTAAATGCATTGCGCACTCGGGTCAACGAACGTTCATCAAGCTCATCGTTCCCCTTCTCTACGTTTTCTGCCATAGTACTATATTATGTAGGTTACCCAAGCAGGTCTTTAAGTGCCTCGCTCAGGTTCGAAAAATGATAGGCAAAGCCAGACTCTTCTACGGCTTTAGAAGACACACGGTTGCCGCCTAGCAAGATACCCGCCATTTCACCAAAAGCCAATCGAAGTACAAAAGGCGGGACATTGGGTGCCCAAAGAGGTTTTTTTAGCTGCTTGGCTACCGCTTTGGTAATTTCTCGATTAGTGACTGGGTTGGGGGCTACCGCATTGAAAGACCCTTTCACGGTGTCTTCTTCTAAGGCCCACAAAAACTGCCGACATACATCGTGTATATGCACCCAGCTCATAAACTGCTGCCCGCTACCAATGGGTGAGCCTACACCTAGCTTGATTGGCTGCATTAGTTTGGGCAGCGCCCCTCCTTCGCTAGCCAGTACGATACCTATGCGGATTTTTGCTACCCGCATACCTAGCTCGGTAAACTGGTCAGCAGCCTGCTCCCACGCAATCACTACTTCGCTCAAATAATCAGTGCCTGCCTTAGTGGTTTCATCTACCCAATCGGAGCCCGTATCCATACCGTAGTAGCCTATGGCTGAGGCTGATAAAAAGCAAGGAGGTTTACTTTCCAATACGCTAATACTATCGAACAAAAGCTGCGCTGTTTGAGTCCGGCTATCTAACACTAGCTTTTTCCTAGCGGGGGACCATCGCTTATCTGCCACTCCGGCCCCAGCCAAATGGATAATAGCGTGACAATCCTGTACGGCCTCAGGATCAATTTGCCCTTGGCTAGGATTCCATTGATATCCCTGCACTCCGTCAGGAGCTTTGCCAGACCTACCTAGCCATGCTACAGAATAACCTGATTCTTGCAGAAGCCGGGTCAGGTGCTGGCCCAACAGGCCAGAGCCTCCGGTGATGAGTATTTTTTTTGCCATGCTTGGTAAACCGTCCACAGGGTTGATTGTTAGCAGGATCTTATTTCCACCAAAATCCTTGTCCCAATGATACCAAAACCCCTCCCATTGGCACCAACAGCAATTTTCGCCTCACTCTACCCGGTACTTTTGGTCCTAGAATTTAATCTGGACCTTCATGCGAACTCGAATAATCTTATCCATAGGATGCTTCATTTTGGTGCTTTCCGGTTGCAACTATTTCAAAAATGTGGCCTTGCTCACTCAAGGTCGGGTGGGAGCCAAGAACTTCCGGGTTTCTTTTCCTTTTACCTACGAAAGGGGCCTCATCATCGTGCAAGTTCTGTTGGGTGATGACCCCACGCCTCGCCCCTTTATTTTCGATTCGGGAGCGTTCAATTCCAAAATTGAGGCGGAACTCGCCGGAGCCTTGGGTTTTCAGGTAGGGGCCATCAAGACAAACTCTGATTCCCAGGGCAATGAGCAGGAAATAGAGGTGGTGCAGATGGATTCGCTCAAACTGGGTGAGCTTAACTTCTACAACATTGGGGCAGGAAAGCTAACCTGGGACTCGCTCTCGGCCAGCCCCTGCCTTGCGGATGGGGGTATCATAGGGGCCAACCTCATGAAGCTGGCCAACTGGCAAATCGATTATGCTACGCAAATGATCACGGTTTCTGACCAAGCCTTCGAGCCAAGTGCCACAGCCATTCATATTCCATTCCGGCATCCGGTCTTTTCGGGTACCCCCGAAATTGACCTCAATATTGAGGGGCGTAAGGTAAGCCACGTGCTTTTGGATTTGGGCTCCAATGGAAGTTTGAGGCTTCCTTTTTCCTTAGAATCTTCCTTTGAGGGAACGCGGACCTTACGGTTAGCTGATGCCAGCAATTCCGGCATCTATGGTATCACCGCGGACTCCATCGTGGTCAAAACCTTACCCATTCAAATGGGTGAACAGACTCATACCTTGCCTGTTTCTTTCGAGGGTGAGGGCAAAGGGCTATTGGGCAATGAAATTTTGCAGCACTACCGTGTTACCCTAAACTATAAGGGCAATGATGCCTATCTAGAACCCTACGATGTACCACCTACCCCTGAGCCTAAATTCACGTTCATTCCCGGGGTCCTAACGGAAGACCTTTGGGTTGTCAACCGCGCTCAGCAAGGCAGCCGCTGGAACTTGGGAGATACTCTCACTCATGTGAATAGGCTACGCCCACACGAGGTTTTCGATACCTACTGTGATTTCTTCCTTGGTATTCGGGACATTCTGACTGCTCCTGAGGGTTTGGAAGTCACCACACAACAGGGAGAGGTAGTACGTGTGGAGGCGGTAGAGGATTGGGAGTAATGGAGGATGGAGTGTGGGTGTTGAGATTACTGAATGTAAAAGTAGCGTATGCCACTCTTAGTGAATCAATGTGATAAAAAATCAGTGTGAGTTGGAGTGTGAGTAATGAGGGAAATCAGTTTAGAGGTTCGTTTTCGCTCGCGCTCAATACTCACACTCTAAACTGATTTGTGGAGCCGGTGGGATTCGAACCCACGTCCAGACAAGGGACTTAGTGGCCGTCTACATGCGTAGTCTATGCTTAGGATCTCAGAGGGTAGCTGGCCAAAGACAACCTACTATTCCTCCCAGCCGCTTTGGTTTCACCTACAGCGCACGACGACACCAGAGGCTAGCCCTATCAAGTCGACACCCTAATTCCATCCCGATCAGGCGGAGGATGGTAGGATGTGGCCGGGGATTCTTCTAAAGAATCAACCCTTTAAGCCGCAATCTTATCCTGTCGGATCAAGATTAGGCAGCCATGGCGTAAGAAGTTTCGCCAAGTATGGTTTGAACGCATTGATCACAGGAGTACGCTCACCTCCTGGCACGCAGGCAACTACATCACACTTACTGTCAATACCGGTCGGCCCCATATAGACATGCCAGCAACGCTTAGGCTGGAAAAAAGGATACGAATGTAGGCAAATATTGTTGCCTGGCCTAGGCAACGAGTACATAGGGGATAAAAGTTGCCGAGGTTTATCCTTCAAATACCTTCTCCAAGGCAATTTTGAGGTCGGGGAATAGAGCTGGCGACAGGGTAGCTTCTACATCGTAGCGTTGGGGTATTCCAAATTGGTTGCGTTCTGTATCTAAGAGAAACACCTGGACCTTATCCTCTTGTGGGTCCACTATCCAGTACTCTTTTACTCCGTGTGCCTGATACAAAATGGATTTTACCGTCATATCCTTGTTGGCAGTACTAGGTGAAAGGATCTCAATCACCCAGTCAGGGGCCCCAACCGCTCCTTTTTCCGTTAAGGTAGACGTATCACAAAATACGGCTAAATCTGGCTGAACGATCGTATCCGATTCGTCAACCGACTGATTGGCTTTAGGAAGCTGCACATCAAAGGGAGAAACTGCCAGCTCACAAGGTTTTTCTAGTAAAAAACCTTCTATGAAATATGTCAACCTGGCAATAATTCTTTGATGCTTGCGAGTGGGAGCGGGCGTCATATTATAGGGAATACCTTCTATGAGCTCCCAACGCTCTTCATCTGGCCACTGTAGGTAGTCAGCATAGGTGTACTTTTCAGCAAAGGATAACGCGGGAGGAGTCATACTTAAACTTACGAAAACTAGCCCACATAGATAATCTTGCTCCCGCCAAAACCTGCTCCCAAACATTGAGTTAAGGTGCCATGGCAATAACAATGCGCTTAGTATTAGGGGATCAGTTGAATCTGCAACACAGTTGGTTTAGTGAAGTTGACCAAGAGGTGGTATACGTGCTGATGGAGATGCGGCAGGAAACCGACTATGTGAAGCACCATAGGCAAAAGGTCTTGGCGTTTTTTGGGGCTATGCGTCGCTTTGCTGAGCAATTGCGGGAGCAAGGTCACCAAGTAGAATATCTCACCTTGGACGATCCCAGGAATTCCCAATCGCTCACGGATAATTTGACCTTCCTCCGACAAGAACACTCCTGTGACCTTGTCAGTTATCAGCTCCCTGATGAATACCGGCTAGATGTACAATTGAGCACTTGGGCCCAGCGTCAAGAATTTACCGTAACGGCGGTAGACTCCGAGCACTTTCTCACGGACCGCACTACCCTGGCCGAGATGTTCAAAGGAAAGAAAACCTACCTAATGGAATCCTTCTATCGGAAAATGCGAAAGCAATATGATATTCTGATGGAAGGCACTGAACCAGTGACTGGGCGCTGGAACTATGATGCTGAAAATCGGAAAAAACTCCCCAAGGCATTTTCTATCCCTCCTGCCCTGTTCTTTCAGCACAATCTTATTGCCCTCGATTCCTTGCTGGATGAACAAGGTGTGGAGACCTTGGGCCAAGGCGAAGCCCAGTCCTTCCCGTGGCCCCTTACGCGAGACGAGGCTTTACAGACGCTGGATCATTTCATAGAATACCTGCTGCCCTTATTTGGCACGTACCAAGACGCCATGCATTCAGACGAAACATATCTGTACCATAGCCGGCTGTCGTTTGCCCTGAATGTGAAAATACTCTCCCCTTTGGAGGTAGTGAAACGTGTAGAGGAAGCCTGGCTGCAAGATCCTGAGCGGGTGAGTCTGGCCCAGGTAGAAGGATACATCCGGCAGATCATTGGGTGGCGGGAGTACATGCGTGGGGTATACTGGGCGCACATGCCAGAATACGCAGATCGCAACCGGCTCGGCCATAAGCGTAGCCTTCCTCAATGGTATTGGACTGGGGAAACGAAAATGAACTGTCTCCGACACTCCATTACTCAAAGCCTGGAACATGCTTATGCTCACCATATACAGCGCCTAATGGTAACGGGCAACTTTGCTTTGCTAGCTGGGGTACACCCCGACGAAGTGGATGCTTGGTATTTGGGCATTTACATAGATGCGATCGAGTGGGTGGAAATCACCAATACCCGAGGCATGAGTCAATTTGCCGATGGTGGATTGGTGGGCACTAAGCCCTACGTGAGTAGTGCCAACTACATACACAAGATGAGCAACTACTGCACGAGTTGTCACTACGATAAAAAGGAGAAGGTGGGAGAAAACGCTTGCCCGTTCAATAGCTTGTATTGGCACTTTTATGACCGGCATCGGGAACAGCTTGAGCGAAACCCCCGGATAGGTATGATGTACCGCACTTGGGACAAAATGGACCCTACCACCAAAGAGCAAATCCTAGGGCAAGCAGAGCACCACCTTGCGCAGCTAGATTCTCTTTAGACTTTCGGTGGATCTGTCAGCAATTCGTAATTTCATCGCCGTATGGCGAATATATCCCTAAGGTCCTCCTGGCCATATTACCTTGCTATCGCAGTAGTATTCAGCTTGCTAGCGGCCTATACATTCGATAGTAAGGTCCAGCCCTTTGGGGATAACACCACCTATTACATACTGGGCAAAGCGCTGGCTGAAGGGGAAGGTTACCACAACATCAGCCAGATTGACAAACCTGCACATACCCATTTTCCTCCCGGGTACCCGGTATTTCTAGCCTCCTTGCTCCAATTGGTAGGGGACAATCCTGAATCGCTCAAAGTAGCCAACCTAGTGTTGCTCGGAGTAGCTATTCTTTTATTTTTCAGGCTTAGCTTGGTGGTCCTCAACCAGACCTGGCTTGCCCTTTCTGCCACCTTGATTGTGTGTTTCAATCCCAGTTTGATCCAGTTTGGTTCCTATCTGATGAGCGAAACTCTCTTTCTGACGCTTACTTTACTTTCCCTTTTATGCTATCTCTGGTGGAAAGAAAAACCTAGCTGGGTTCGGCTCCTCCTTTTGGCCCTCATGCTTGCCGCAACTTTCTATACCCGTTCGTTAGGCATGGCGCTAATCGGAGCCGTGGTTCTTGCCCAACTATGGGAGCGAAATTGGAAGTCTGCCATAGCTCTGTTAGGTGCTATATTCCTTTTGTTTCTACCCTGGTCCCTGCGGAATGCTTCCTTAGGTAGTACCTCGTACCTGAAGCAGTTGGTTTTGCGAAATCCCTACCGACCAGAGGAAGGTACCATGCAGCTAACTGACTGGTGGAGTCGGGTCATCGAGAATGGGAGTCGTTACTTAAAATTCGACCTTCCTGACGCATTCTTCACATACATACAACAGGCAGATTACTCTCAAAGTACTGCCACCCAGGGCATTTTGGGGTTGGCTCTGGTTGGGTTGATTGTGTTAGGCATATTACAGCTGAAAAAGCACCGATTGCTTATTGGGGCCTACGCTGGGGCCACTGCCCTGATCTTAATCCTTTGGCCTGAGGTATGGTTTGGTGTACGATTCATTCTACCCTTAGTTCCTGTCCTAACCCTCGGTTTAGTATTGGGTATTCACCAAGGCTTGCAACGGCTTTTAGCACAAGCCACTAAATCCCAGGTGAATTGGGTTGAAAAAGTTCTCCCGGCCCTTCCTCTTTTGCTGATCGTTTTCTGCCTCAGCGATTTGAGAATGCTGCACCGCGATTCCCAGGCCTATCCTGCGATACCGTACCAAAATTATTACGCAGTTGCTGAATGGGTAAAGGAAAATACCCCAGAGGAAACGGTCATCTGTACCCGCAAAGGGTCCTTGTTCTACTACCATGCAAACCGGTACGTCACCATGTTTAAGCGAACGGAAAATCACCAGGAATTCATGGATGATCTGCGAGCCAAGCAGGTTGACTTATTGGTCCTAGATAATTTGGGTTACCAAGATGTGAACACCTATATGGTACCTGTAGTGTTAGAGAACCCAGAATTTTTTGAAGTGCTGTTACGGGTAGAGAATCCCACTACCGCCCTAGTACAGTTTTATCCGGAAGGAAAACCTTCTGATATCCAGATCATCCAACCATGAAGGTGAAAAAACTCACCTTCCTCATTCCGATGTACAACGAGGAAATGTACATCACTAGCGTACTGGACCGGGTTCGCAATTTGGCCCTGCCTAGTCCTTTGCAATCTGAAGTGATTGTAATCAATGACGGATCGACTGACGGCTCGGAAGCCAAAGTTACCACATACCAAAAGGTCCATCCGCAGTTTCCCATCCACTATATTTCCCAACCCAAAAACCTAGGGAAAGGAGCTGCTCTGCACCGGGGAATTGCCGAGGCCACAGGCGACTTTCTCGTGATTCAGGATGCTGACCTGGAATATGACCCTACGGATATTCTGCGGCTCCTCGAGCCCGTTCTAGAGGGGAAGGCTGACGTTCTGTATGGTTCCAGATTTATCGGTGACCGGCCTCATCGTGTGCTTTACTTTTGGCACTACGTAGGCAACCGCTGGCTCACCATGCTTACCAACCTGGTGACCAACCTCAACCTTACAGATATGGAGACTTGCTATAAGGTAATGAATACCCAGATGGTTCAGTCCTTACGGTTACGTGAAAAACGATTTGGCTTTGAGCCTGAGGTCACCATCAAACTGTCACGCCAACCGAAGGTGAGGATTTATGAGGTAGGGATATCTTACTCAGGCCGCACATTCGCTGAGGGAAAGAAAATCTCATGGCGAGACGGGCTGCACGCGCTTTGGTGCATTTTCCGATATGGAATTCTGAAAAGCTAAGAAATTACATCCACTCCAAAGCCTGGGCATGCTCATCGAAAAACTGGATGTCCACAGGTTTTCCTACCGCTTTGGCACTCTTTATCACCACCTGAGTAGCCATTTTCTGTATAGGATTGGGCGGCGCCACTACAGCTGCTTTGTAATAATCGGAAGCCACACATTTGTAGGCCATGGGAAGAAATTTTGCCAAGAACCACGCACGCTCCATGATGGTCTCTCGCTGCAAATCCAGGTTATTGAAGATTACCTGACAGCATTGACTCTGTGCTAACTCCTGGGTCAATCGCGTGAATGCCTCCTTGTAGTCACTCTCTTTTATAGTACCCTGCAAGGCAATCTCCAGGCAATGTTTGCTCGAATGATGGTAAATACTGGCCGTCCCTGCTAAATTCTGAAAGAGCAGTTCCTTAGAAGTAGACATGAAATTTCAAAGTGGTATTATCTGAAAACAAAGATACCGTGGCTAGGTGGAATGCAATGATTATTATCGATTAAGGGTAATTTTTCTTCGGTATATACAATTTATCCCTACTATCAACCAACAACGGTATCTCTTAAAAACACAAAACCCCCAGCCAGGGCCGAGGGTTAGTGATTTCATTGAATAGGGAGATCAGGCGCGACCAGGTCGCTTTCGAAGCATAAGTTTGGTTTTCTCTCCGGCTCCTCCTTTTAGGTGCTTAAGTTCTTGAGTGCTCAGCTTTTTCATGGTAAATGAACATTGGTTTACCTAAGTAAGATAATTATCTACCTACCATTACGAAAGCGCCCCAGAAGTATGGGTTGGGAAACTTCTCCCGCAATTGTTTTTGCGCCATACGGAAAGCCTCCTGTTTATCTCCACTATCCAACCAGTTAGCATAAAACTGGCTCATAAGCTCTTGGGTAGCCTGATCGTTCACTGACCATAAGCTCATAATGATGGCGTCAGCCCCCGCAACCCGGAAAGCCCGCTGTAGTCCGTAGACACCTTCACCATTTTTTATGGTTCCCAGACCAGTTTCACAAGCACTGAGTACTACCAAATCCGTAGCACTCAAATTCAGGTTCATCACCTCAAAAGCCGTCAGAATTCCATCTTCTTGGGTAAGTGGAGACTCATTGGCTCCTGCGGCAATGAAGGTATTCGCCCCCGCCAGAATTAGGCCCGAACGCAATAGGGGGTTAGCGACGTATCCTTGGTCATTACCTCCTTCTGCTTCTGGCGTATCCTCTAGAAAGAAACCGTGAGTAGCAATATGGAGGGTGCTGGGAGCTTCCATTTGCTTCAGCTGCTCTTCTACCGCCTGGTCCTCCAGGTAAATGGTGTATTCCTGATTCTTTTGACCATACAAGTTGGAGATCACCTCTACCTCCGTCTTAGTACCGGGCAACATCGCTAGTAGTTGGTTCTGATCTACGTATCGCTGCAAGCTTCCGCGTAATCCCCGATCTAGCGATACGGTGTTGGCTACTTTATTGGCTACTTCCGCTGCCGCCAGTGTTTCTGCGTCCAAACCCAAATTGTAATTGGGGAAGCCAAACAGGAAGGCCTTGCCACTACGGAAACTTGAATTGGTAGCATTGGTGTAGGCAAGAATGTCCTTGGTATTAGTTACTTGCTCAAGCTCTATTTCGTCAAGCAGGAAGTCACCCGTTTCCGGGTTGAGCAAGGTGTTAAAGCTGATCTGGTGATATAGCCCGTCAGGAGAAACATATACCTTGTTGATACCCTCAAGTTTCGCCTTAATGGGATTCCAGAAATTGGTATAGGATTGCTCATCGATCAACCGGTAAATCACCGAGTTGCGGTAGTACGCCACCCAATCCGCCTCTAACTCCGCGCCATTTTCAATTAGCACCAATTCAGGATGTGTTTGGGTATCATGCCTTACCACCAAGGCTGCATAATGGATCTGGCCATCGAAGGTTCCGGCAGACTCAGGAAGGAAGTTGCGGAAACGAATGATTTCCACCGCTGCCTCTCCCTCTGCTAGCTCATCACGGATTTGTTGCCAAGTGGTAATTTCCTGAGAAAAGGTAGATGCGAACTCCCGCGAGCTTTCACCCAAGGCCTTCTCCAGCCGATTGGCTTGCTCCAGCAACGAGCTCAGTGACTCAGGTTCCTCGGCCAGTTCCTCCTGGCTCATGCTGTACATCTTCGAGATGCGCTCCTTCAAGGATAACCAATCGGTAAACTGATCGATCAGTTCTTGATTACCACTTTCGGCGATAGCTTCCCGCACCTTGCTGGTGCTATACATGATGAGTGCCTTGGTGGCCAGCTGGTAATCGTACATTTTGCCCAGCAGCTCCGGCCGCTGTGCCGATTGGGCAATGGCAAAGGAATTAAATTCCTCAAAGGTCACTTTTAGGGTATTGTTATAAAACTTGGCCTTCTCGGGTTCTGACAGTGCTGGGAAATAAGCATCAATCTGCCCTAGGTAGTTATTGAAGGTAGCCTCGTAGGCCTCTATCGCAGGTTCTACTTCTTGATCATACCAGTGCAAAATTGCCAGTTGCCGGGTTGCTTGAGCATATTTGGGGTGTTGTTCACTATACGTAGAACGGCCCATTTTCCTGGCACGCATCAGAGCTTTACGAGCGCGCTTACTCATGTTTTGCCGGGCGTAGAGTTTTCCCTCTTCCAATAAGGTCTCCATATAGTATATGTTTTCCTTACCCAGTTGCTCTTCCAGGTTCCCGATGATTTCTGCTACCGTACTCTCTGCCTCAGTATACTTCCCTTGTTCTTGCTGCAAACGCAACCGCTGGATTAGCCCTTGGGTGTAAACCAAACTTTCTGTTCCCAGGCTTTCTGCCAAAATCACCAACGCGGCAGTTTGAGTTTCCTCCGCTTCCTGCAACTTACCTTGCAGACGCAATACAGTGGATTGGTTGAAGAGGGTATACCCATAGTTGGGATGTTGGTCACCATATTGCTCGAAGTCCTCCGCTAATAGCTCCTCATACAGAGCCATGGATTCATCCAAACGGGCCATTTGCCAGTACATAATGGCCAGGTTGTTTTTAATAGCCCCCAAAGCTCTATCCCTCCCATCACTTGGAGTTTGGTCACGCAATATGTCTCTCGCATCCAAGAAGAAACGCTCACTTTCAGGATAACGACCCCAACTTTTATATAGCCCAGCTAACCCAGCAAGGGTTGAGGCATATTCTACCGAATTGCTACCTATCAAATACTGAATTAGTACCAGTGCAGGAAGAAGTTGAGCTTCTGCCTCAGTGAATTTTCCTCGGTTTTTATAGAAGTCTCCCAAGTGTGTTTGCACAATGAAATAGGGATAGCTTTCCTTTTCTATCTCATTTAAGGCCTTCAAGCATAATTTTTCCGCCTGCTTGTTATCATTGAGACCTTGTAGAATAGAAGATAGAGTAGTGAGAGAGCTTACATATTCCTCGCTATTAACCCCATAGTCATTTCGATCCCACTCCAAAAGCATGTTTCCATATTGGGCTGCTTCTGAATACCTCCCAAAATCCCACTGAATGTAAGTCAAGTTGTATAGAAGGTTACCAAAGTCAGCTCCATAGGCCTCAAATTTGGTATACAATTCATAAGCCTTAAGCATGTAATCCAAGGCTAATTCAGGATCGCCCTCAAAGTATTGTACATCCCCTAACGTATAATAAGTAGAGGCTGTAATGGTATCGGCACGGCTGGCGACTGCAGCCAATGCTTCGGCTTCTAAGTCTAATACCTTCTGATACTCTTCATTCTCATAGGCATTTTGTAAGGAGTAGTATACCTGAGGAATTTCTTGTCCCAGTACGTGAGATTTGGGCAAAATACCCATCAACAACACCGGGAGCATGGCATAGCGAAACACGTGACTTGCTTTCATGTAGTAATAAGGGAAAATAAAAGTCCAGCAATTGTAAGGCTAAATAGTAGTAGGGATAGAGGTTGGTTAAAGATAACAATTTTCGATTCGCGAGAGCGGTGTATAGCAGGTTTATGGGATTAAATCCAGTCAATTCATCATTATTTCATTATTAATTCGTCGAAAAGGTGTTCATATCAGAGAGATTGGAGCTTAATTGCGTGTACCTTTTGAACGGGTCGGTTGATATTTTACGTATCTTTCATTGCCTATACAATCCAGTTACTTAACCGATTAGTTCATATACATAAACCCAAAGGAGATCACCCTCTTGGTTGACCTTATTTTGAGTGTGGTGGCCCTTATTTTCATTAGAACTCTTACAGTCCATGAGAAAGGCAAACTTCCAGAACCAAAGCGGGGTTCTATCGTCCATCTTTCGCTTTTTTTCTTTCACCTTGTTGCTACTCCTGATTCACCAGTCAGTACATGCGCAAAAGAAATTCGAAACCTTCACCAACGGTAACTGGAATGATACCGGCATCTGGTTGGTAGATGGAAACTCCAACACCGGGTTGGAATTACCTTCCAAAACGGATACGGTGTACATTTTACACCAAGTATTGGTACCCAACACTACCACAGATTCCATTGCCCAGTTGTACATCACTACGCCAGCTACCAGCACCCAAACGGTCCGTTTGGAATTGGAGGAAGGGGCCCAACTAGCGGTACAATACAACGTGTACCACCTTGCTGACGATGTTATTAGCTCTGATTCTGTACATCTACTGGTTGACGGGGATATGGTTATCGGGGATTCGCTAGTGATAATAGAAAACGTCAACAATAGCGGCGCAGGCGCCTATCTCACCATTTCAGGTAATCTTTCGGTGTATGGAGAGATCTTCTACAATGTGTTCGATAAGGAAGCCGATGCTAGTAAATATGAAATAGTGGTACATGGTACTGGCCAGCTAGATTTCAACACCATGAGGTTGATTGGTGGGGGCTTGGGAATCACTGTTGATATTGTTGCTCTAGATTCCGCTCATCTAAGGCAGCACGGACCCTACGTTCTTTTTGAAGGGGGAGATGCCAAGGACTTTCTCTTTCGTTTTAATGATACCGCCGTATTTGAGCTAGAAGGGAGCCTAATTATAGATAATGTACTGGAAAGTCCCTTTGGTGGGCTCAACTTCCGTGATAATTCCACTATTGTATTTAACGGTACCTCTACTCAAAGTGTGTTTGGACTGGACACCCTTACACCTGGGGACTCGGTTATTTTCAATAACGTAATCATCAACAACTCTTCATTCCCTGCCTTGTATGTAGAGTATGGTGAAGTTTGGATTCGTGGAGAACTCGATTTCCAAAATAATCTGATCTTTGTTGAGGATAATCCCTCGGATGGCTCTCCGGGTATTGTTGTCTTTGACACCTCCGCTACCAGCATCAATTACGGTCCCGGAGCCTATATTTATGGAAAAGCCGGTGCTTACCGACCTACCGATATCGCCATCCCCGTAGGAAGTAATAACCGATTTGGCCTCATTCGGCTATTCAACCCTGTCGGGCTAGCCGCCAATTCTCTCTTTGAAGTAACCTATAATTCTGATAGCTCCATTTATGATGCTATTGGTCGCTTACCTGCTAATGCTCCGCTTGATCTTGGTTCCCCCAATCCAGATGAGCTTCTTGAACCCATAGCGTCTACCATCAGTTTGCCAGCAGGGGTTGAGCGTGTCAGTGAGACTGAATACTGGACTATCCAGGAGCGGGAAAATGCTGCCCAAGTTGCCGTAGAGTTGTTTGCTGAGGATGTAGTTTACTCCGGTATCGACGATTATCCCACGGTGAAAGTAATTCACACCAGCAGCGGGATTTCTACATTTGAAGACGCAGATAACGGAGGCTCCTCTGCTGTTTCTGTGCAATCATCTGCACTAATAGGTGTTGATTTTGGTAACCCGGTTTACATCACTTATGGTACTTCTGATCCCAATACCAATCCTTTCAAGGCTCCTACGGTCAAGGTAGATGGCTTCACTCCACAAATGGCTTCTGCTGGAGATAACGTGTCCATTTTGGGTGATGCGTTTGACCTTAGTGGTTCGGTGAGTATTGGTGGAGTTTACGTTTATCCTGAGGATACTGATGGAACCACACTTAATTTTACTATGCCTACTGGGGCACCCTATGCGCCCATTACGGTCACCCAAGGGGGCTTCCAACGCAGTACTGCCAATCCCATCCTACCTCTACGTTCGGTGGGCACAACTATTCTCGATGAGAATTCCTTCGGTGATGCAAGCAGCGCCCAAATTGTTGGTAACCAATCTTCTTTTGAAAGCACCAGTGACATCAAGGTTGCAGACATGAATAAGGATGGTCTGGTAGATATAGTATACACCTTGACCAATGCCGATTTTGTGGTGATCTCTTGGCAACAAATGGATGGGTCCTTCCTTGATTCTACGTATGGTTTTGGCACAGCCTTTCAGCCCACCAAACTTTGGCTTGCCGATTTCAATAATGACGAATGGATGGACATGGTAATTGGGACCGATCTCAACACCCAAATCGCCATTTATTACAATGATCAAGCAGGTGGTTTAGTAGATGGATCTGGGTTCGCAGGCTTTCCAGAATCTGTTTTCTTACCCAGTGGTGTAGAAAGTCTGGAGGTACATCAGCTTCTGGATTCAGACTATCCCACTATTGCCGCGCTGGCCACCAATACAAATACCTATCTGGTAACCTATGACGAATCATACTCCGGATATGCAATACAGGATACGATAATTGGAGGCGAAGGATCTGCAGGAATTGCCTTTGCTGACTTTAACAACGATGGAATTTCCGAGATTGTAATTGGCGATGATGGCGTATCTGGAGGTTCATTTGCTTTATACTTCCGGGAAGATATAAGCAAAACTTTCGAGAACTCGTCCTCAGTTTCTGGTACCAGTAGTGGCAACGTGAAGGAGGCCTTTGTTCTTGACTATGATAAGGACGGAATCATGGATTTGGGAGGAACACGCCTGCCTGATCCTGCTAGTATCACCCTGTTCAAGTACGTAGATGGATCACAATCTTTTTCTGAAGATATCACATTAACGGTACCTTCCGGCAAAGCTATTCATACCGTAAGAGTAGATAACATTGGGGGCATGGATGGCCCAGACATTATTGCTTTCACACAGGATGGGGCTGGTCTTGATCAAGAAATTGTATTCTTCCCACACGACGGGGTAGGTGGCTATGATACTCCTATCACCATTGTGGCTACGGGCATGGTGACCACCGCGGCCTGGATTGCGGATATATCAGGGGAAGGGCTGCCAGACCTCATTGTGAGAGGAGATAGTGCTTGGGGTAACCGTATTTGGTTTAATAACCTTCCGCTGGGCGCTCCCAATACTCAGGCTACCGACTTGACCTTTGATAACTCCACTATTGGAGAAATCTCTTTGGATTTCAATGCGGCGGATGATGCTAGCAACTATTTGGTAGTACGCCGGGATCCTTCTACTCCAGGAACTGCCCCTACGGATGGTAATGACTATCCGGTGAACAGTGTTTGGAGTGGACAAACCGTGATTTCTAACGGTCCTTCCACTTCTATTCTGGATAATAACGGGTTGGAGGAAGGAACAGAATATGCTTACGACGTTTTCGCCTACAACAATTCCGGTACTAATGCAGCCTACAATACCATTAGTCCCCTTAGTGGGAACGTTTTTACGGCCGTAGATACCCTCGCCAGAGACAGTTCTGTGCTTATAGGACTTTATTCAGCTTTGGACGGTGACAACTGGACCAACAACGCTGGTTGGGATTCTGATTCAGTAAAAAATTGGTATGGAGTTACCGTTCTTAATGGTCGGGTTACCCGGGTAGAGCTGGGTAACAATAACCTTACTGGTTCGTTGCCCGATACCCTCGCTTACTTTACCGGCCTGGAATATCTTGACCTGAGTGATAACAATATTTCAGGGGGTATTTCAGAAGGCATAGGTGCCAATGAGTCCCTGAATACCCTGCTACTACGAAACAACCAAATCAATGGGCCTTTGCCCGATACGATTGCCGCCTTGCCCAACTTATCCTTGTTGGACGTAGGGGGCAATGAGATCCACGAGCTACCCTCAGATTGGTCTAAGTCCTCCCTTCAAGATGTAAGGCTAGATAGCAACCAACTGGATTTCGGCAATCTGGAACATCTGTTAGCGCTTTCCTTGTCCAACTTTGAGTATTCAGGTCAAGACCATTCGGAATTTGCAGGCGATTCACTCGCTTATGTAGACTCTGCCATATTGGTAGGAAATCTGCTAGAACCTAGCGTAGACGATATCTATACCTGGTTCCTAGATGGGGATACCCTACCGAGTCAAACCACGCAGGATTTGTATATCGATCCTCTGAGCATTGAAGACGAAGGCTCCTATGAGTTAGTGGTAAGCAATAGTAGTTTGACAGACGACAACATCACCTACGGTCCCTTTGGTCTTTATGTAAGTACCTACAAGTCTGACTCTGTTCACTTGGATGGATTGTACGATTCCTTAGGAGGAACCGGTTGGACCAATGCTGCAAACTGGACCGTAACCGAAATGCGAGATTGGGAAGGAGTTGTAGCTACGGATACCGGAGTGGTTGAGTTAGATTTGGCCGGCAACAACCTGGACGGAGACCTAGCCAAGGTTTGGTTCTTATTTCAAATGTCAAGGTTGGAACGCCTACGTCTGGCCGATAACAACATTTTTGGTAACGTTCCCTATGATTGGGAAATGTTTGAGAACCTACGGGCTCTTGATCTCAGCGACAATGACATAGGATTCATAGACGGGGATCTCCCTTCCGTGGCCACACTGGACACGCTGTACATCGACGGAAACCAGCTCAACTTTGATGACCTTGCCTATGCCAATTTAATAGGCAACTTCGATTCCTTGAGTTATGCTCCGCAACAGAACATAGGAGATCCCTTTACCGACTCGGTAGAGACTGCCTACTTCAGTTACCAATTCAATGTTGAGCAATATTCAGACACCTTAGGGCTGACGTACACTTGGTATCAGGACGGAACGGAGATAGCCAGTGCAGATTCACTCTATACTTTCGATTTAGAAGAACTGTCCTTGGATAACAATGGAGAGTACACGGTAGAAATCACCAGCACATACGCACCGGATCTTACGCTAAACGATGGTCCCATTAGCTTGTTCGTGTCTACCCTATATGAGGATTCCGTAAAACTGGTCACTATGTACAATGACTGGAATGGAGCTACCGAATGGACTGACAATACCAACTGGACCACCGGAACCCGGTACGATTTGGATACTTGGTACGGTGTAACTACCAACGATACCTCCGTAATAGAACTAAATCTATCCGCAAACAATATCAATGACTTTACGGTAGGACCGGAAATTGGCTCCCTGGAAGGGCTGCAAAAACTGGATCTTAGCTTCAACGCCTTCCAAGGTGATTTCCCCGATGAAATCCTGGACCTGGAGCAATTGACAGATTTAGACATTAGTGACAACTTCTTTACTTCGGTACCTCGGTTAGATTCCATTGAATCACTGGAGACCGTGAGTCTAGGATATAACCTAATCCAATACCCAGATCTGGAACCGCTTATGGGTGAGTTCACCAGCTTCACCGCACCAGCCATGCAGTTCTGGGAACCCCAGCAAACTTTCACCTTAGAAACAGGAGAATCCATTGACCTGAGCGGTTATCCCGATGATGGATCTGCCAATACTACCTATCAGTGGTTCTTTGATGGAGATACCCTGGTAGGGGAAACCAATGCTTTGCTATCCCTAACGAATGTAAATCCGGACCAATCTGGGTTTTACTATCAGAGAGCAAGAAATAGTGTTGTCGATATCCTTTTCATGGAAATGGACACGGTTTTCTTGGAAGTGAGTTCTCTTGCAGCAGACTCGCAGCGGTTGGCAGACTTGTATACTGCACTAGATGGAGACAACTGGGCAGATAATACAGGCTGGAACACCAGCAGTGACCTAAATACCTGGTTTGGCGTCACGGTGGTAAATAATGAGGTGACCGATATTAATCTGAAAGGCAACGGACTTAGCGGTATCTTACCCTTTAGCATTGGTGATTTTGCGGGTCTAAAAACTCTTGATTTGAGTGACAATCAAATCTCGGGAGATATCCTTGGCGAGATTACGCAGTTGGATAATCTAACGGATTTGGATCTCAGCAATAATGAATTTACCACCGTTACTCGGCTAGACACCATGGCTGCGTTAGCCAATGTTTCGCTGGTAGACAACTTCCTCACATTCCCTGACCTGGAACCTTTGGCTGCAAGCTCACTCACCTTGGATGTGAGTAGCATGAAGAGTTGGGGTGCAGAAGACACGTTTAACCTATTCATTGGGGACGATCTGTTCCTCACCGGGTATGCTAACGACGGCTCTGCAAACACCTCCTACCAATGGTATAGAAACGGGGTGGCCTTGGCAGATCAAACCTCGGCGGATCTTATGATCTCAGGAGTTGAGACTTCTGAGTCGGGCTACTATTATATGGAAGCCACCAATAGCCAGGTACCATCTCTTACTATGACCATTGATAGCCTGCTAGTAAATGTGAATGGTTTGGTAGAGGATTCCCTCCGCCTGGTGGAAATCTATGATGCCCTAGATGGTGATAACTGGACCAATAATACCAACTGGAAAGTAGCCGGAACTACCGTGGATACCTGGTTTGGGGTAGCGGTAGAAAACGGACTAATCACCCGGCTGGAGTTGCCCAACAACAATCTGACCGGTGCTTATCCTCAAGCCCTACGCGAACTAGGTGGTATAGTCTTCCTTGATCTTGCGGACAACAACATTTCTGGTGGTGTAGATCCTGCCCTCGATTGGCGCCAGCTCCAACACGTGAATTTCGCTAACAATGCGCTGAACTATGTAGACAGCCTTGATTCTGAAGCCCTCACTCACCTAAATCTAAGTGGAAACCAGTTGGAGTTTGCCTCCTTGCAGCGGAACATTAACGTTGATACTCTGGTGTATACACCACAACAAGCCTTGCCTGACGAGGGGGATAGCCTGGTAGAGGTAGGCCAATCTTTAGAAATTGTCATCAATCCCGAGTCCTTGGGTGGAACCACGCAGTGGAGATGGGTGAAGGATGGAGATACTCTAAATTCGATCACAGATTCGGTATTGACCCTAGATAGTGTCCTGAAGCAAAACCAAGGAACCTATCAGGTGTTCGTGCGCAATAGCATCTTACCCGACTTAGTACTGGAGACTGGGCTATTTGATTTGACCGTAAGTACCCTGAAAAACGATTCCTTGGCCCTAGCCGCCATGTATGATTCTTTGGGTGGTAGCGCTTGGACAGACAATACCAACTGGCTAGCTACCGACGATTTGGGAAGCTGGTTTGGGGTGACGGTAAACAACTTCTCCGTTACCGAAGTAGATCTGAACAATAATGGACTTAGCGGAACCCTTCCCAAACTGGTTCCTTTCATGTCCGAATTGCAATCGCTAGATCTTTCTGACAATAAGATTGAGGGGGCAATACCTCAAAGCTGGCGTCAATTCCAGAACCTTGAGACCTTATTCTTGGATAACAACCTGCTTACTGAGGTGCCCAATCTGAGTCTGGTTAGTACCCTGTCGGTAGTTGATCTCACCTACAACCGTCTTGATTTCAACGAGCTCACACCGTTAGTAGGGTATGCCGCTGCTTCCTTTGTTCCTCAGGCACCATTGACCGACCCCGTGGATACGCTTGTTGACATAGGAGACAATTTCTCCATCACCTTTACGGTACCCGGGGCAGATGCCTTCCAGTGGTATAAGGACGGGGTTGCCTTACCAAGCCAAACTACTCCTACGCTTTCGCTTACCAATGTCCAATTTGAATCAGATGGTGTTTACATAGGCGAAGCCACTAGCACGAGTGTACCGGGGCTTACCCTAGCCACAGACTCCCTCTTTTTCGCGGTTTCTTCTCTAGAGCGAGATTCTGCCTTGATTCGGGCGTTGTATGTGGCTACTAATGGTTCAGGATGGACTACTCAACCAAACTGGAATACCGAAAGCATTCAGGATGGAAATTGGGATTTCGTGACTATCGAAAACAACCGGGT
>JBCBHI010000003.1:0-20316 GCA_038525885.1 Bacteroidota bacterium | reverse complement strand
CCTTTTTTGTAGGGCAAACGCCTGAGGGAACCTATTACTTTAATGGACTCTACAACTATACACTCAGCCTGGTATTTACTGACCTGAGTAGCGGTGAGCCGCTAGGGGTGGTGCAAGGCCAAGAAACCCACTCTGGCTTGCTAGGAGTTTTCCCTATGGGGGGCGGTCAGTTTGGCTTGGCTACTTTCAATTTCAACGAGAGGTTTTTCCAAGGCCGGGTGGCGGTGGATGAGTCAGAGATCTCTGCCACTGTGGATCTGGAGGGAAATCCCATCCCCGAACTGGACTTAAACGCGAACGTGCAAGCGATGGGGCTGTTTGATCAGCACGTGATATTTGGGGCGGATACCCGCGACCGGCAGATTATGCTGTATGCGTATTCGCAAGAAAGTGGCGAACTTGTAGGTACCCAATATTACGGATTTGGCTTGCCCTACCGATTCTCCCGAATGAATGTAACCGGTGATGGGGGATTGATCATCACCGGGTCAGTATACGTGGCAGACCGTTTTCAGCGCGTGGCGCTTATCCGCCTGGCAGAAGAAGATGTGAATGCCCTTACCTCAGGGGCACCGGCTGCAGAGTAGCCCTACGCTACTCTGGCTGGTACAGGCTATAGAGGAAGTCTAGCTCTTCTGCGGGCTGGCCTTCTTCCGCTGCTAGTACGATGATCTCCATCGAGTCCTCGGAGTGCTTGCGGAAGGTGAGCCCGTCAAAATAGGCGGCATCTTCCGTGAGCTTTACCAGTTTGAAATCTACTGTTTCCTCCTTCTCTTCCCAGCCCTTCAGATCTCCGTGGAAATGCTTGAGTTGCAGAAGGAGGGTGCCTTCTGTCTCGGTAATGGTCAGGAGCTCGTAAAAAACGGCCTTGTTTTCTGATACAAAGCGGAAGCTGCCCATCATGGCGTCCCCGATGGGCGGAGCCCAGATTTCTTCCACCTGGCCGCCCCATTTTTCTCCCATCCAATGGCCTGCAATCCAGGCAACGTCATCAATAGAGGCCTCGGGTGAGCCTACATCAGGATCTAAGGATAGGGTGTTTTGTGCCTGAGTTGCCCCTACTATGAGGCAACTCAGAAAAAATAGCAGGATAGTTTTCATATCCATAAGATACTCAATTGCACCCTAGGTCGGCCCGGCTTTGGGCGTCGTTGTTGGGAAAGCAATTGCCAGAAGGCAATGCAGTGGGCTCATACCGTTCCAGGTGGGTATCATTGAGGCCATTGAGTACAAAATCCGTCAACTGATCTACCTCTTCCTCGGTAAGGCTTAGGGGTACGAAATGCTCCGAGAGTTGGCCTGTAGTAACCTCAGGGTGCTGAGCCACGGCGATATTTTTGTATTCGATCACCTCCCGAACGGAGGTGAAGTTGCCGCCATGGCCATAGAAGGGGCTGTAGGCCAAGCCGTACAGCTGGGGTACTTTAAAGGTATAGTTATCCTCTGCCAAACCCGTGAAACCACCACGGCCATATTCGGTAGCTACATCCACTCCGGGGCCGTAGGTGCCGCCTTCGGCCAAATCATTCATCCCCAAGGCATGGAATTCCATGTTGGCGAGCGATGGGCCGTTGTGGCAGGAATAGCAACCTCCCTTTTCAAAAAACAGCAAGGCTCCGTACTTCTGCGATTCGGAGAGTGCAGTGTGGTTACCTCGGAGCCATTGTTGGAAGGGGGCCTGGTTGGCCAATACCGTACGTTCGTAAGCCGCAATAGCCAGTCCCATGGTTTCCATACTGATCCGCTGATCTTCGGGGAGCTCAGCAAAAGCCGCATCAAAAAGATTTCGATACTCGGTAGAGTTAAACAGATCTTCGTTTACGCCCATCCGGTGCACCGTGAGGCCGGCAATGGCCTGGGTTTCTACTCCTTCATATCCCAAATAGTTGACGAACTTAGGCGTACCCTCGGTCCAGGAAGCTTGCGTGTTGGCATTGAGTCCGGTAGCGCCAAACTGCCCATTCCAAAGCATTACCTCCTGGTAGGCGGCATTCAGTACGGATGGGCTTCGGATGGGCTGAACGTCTAATGAGTCTCCTGGGAATTCAGGATTCCGATCTCGGCCCTCGCCCTGTTGTCCAAAGCCCATACCCCCTTCGGCGATACCTTGGGCTTTGCCAGCCTGAAAGCCACCGGCAGCATGGTGGCAGCTAGCACAGGAATAGGTGCCTGCATTGCTGGCATATTTGGGGTTGACAGCAATGCCCGTTTCGTGGTATAGCAGCTGTCCCAAGGCCACTTTCTCTGCCGTCAAGGGGTTGTTGGGGTCCTGGGGTATGGCGCTGAGGTCCTCTGAGTCAGGCAGTAAGTATCCTGCTATACTATTGGTGGTAGAGGTACTGGCCAGCCTTTCTTCCAGTAAAACATCCAAATCTTGGGGTTCGGGCGTACAAGCCCACGCGATGACTCCGATGGAGAAAAAATAGAATGTGCGGCGCATGAAAAGTGTAGGTTAATTGTGTCGTTCTAACGACAAAGTTACGGTTGATATGATGGTCTCTTCCAAACATTATTTGATGAAAGACCACCGCCAGATGGGTTTCCCCCTTGCGAACCTTGGCTTATTTAGTTGCTTTGTGGTATGAGAATCTCGCTTTTCCTCCTCTCGGTAGCTATGGGGGCTGCCTTCTTTTTTGGGTGTAAACCCGAGCCCGTTCTTCCCAATTTTTTGAATGCTGAGGTAGACGGGGTAGTCTATACCGCTACCACAGCGGGATGGGGAGTGGATTCTTCAGGAACGGTACCCGAACTCTCCATCACCAGCCGAGATTCGCTAGGCAACGAGATAATACTGAGATGTAGAGGAGAAGTGGGACAATACACGGTGAGCCTAACCGGACAGGAGGCGGCGGCCACCTACCTTTCGAACGGTATATCCTACTTTGGAAGTACTGGAGTTGTAGATGTACAGATGCTTGATTCCGACCGGATTCAGGGAATATTTGTGTTTGACGGATTGGATGTAGGGGGTACGGAAGAATCGGTTTCCATTACCCAAGGGGAGTTTTCTCTGGGGCTACCCCAGTAACGCTGGCCTCAGATAGCTTTAAAGTGGATGGGTAGTCGTCGCCAATGGCTAAGTTGCGATCTATCAACCGAGCGGGCATTTCCCTCCCAGTCTAGTCACTCCCAAAGCTACTATAGGTTGCAGGTCTGTACATGGCCAAGGGTAATTGGCTCCATGCGGGCGCAAGGTTGGCCAGGGGATAGATGCTTGATATGCAGGCCTCACCCATCAGATTGGTTGGCCTAGATTCCAGCTTGTCAAGAAATTCCGTAACCCAGGTGGAAGGGGCATGCTAGGATGAGGACCTATTGTCTAGGTGAGAATGACTGATAGAAACGTCATGCTCGTAAGACAAAATAATGGGTGTAAGCCTTTTGCAGTAGCATATTGTCTACAAGCGTGTCCTATGAAGTTGTCTAGTATAACTAGCGAAAGTATTTCACGGCAGATAACCTAATTCTACATGAACGGCCCTGAGGGCTTACAATTTTTCCATCAAGGCTGAATAGAGTTTTATCATGCTGGTTATGTCTTGCTGGTGTACAATCTCGTTGGGCGAATGGACCTCATGCTCTGGGGCACCCACGAAACACCAGTCGAAAGGGTAGGGACTCATTTGCAGCTCTCGCCCGTCACTACTTCCGGCACCTTCCACTTCCAGTTGGTAGGGGATTTTAGCTTCTTCCGCTACTGAGATGATGCGGTTGACAAAGCTAGGTCTGGGGATGTGCCGATCGCGTACTGAGATGGCCACCCCTTTGCCGTGCTCCACGCCCTCCGTTACCCAGGTGATGTCTGAAATCAAGGCCTGCCGTACCCCCAATTCCTCATAAATGTATTTGGCCAGGAAGGGCACGGTGCCTCCGCCGTGCTCCTCGTAGGCACTGAACACAATGACCCCGTTGGTCAGGGTTTCGGCTACCTTGAGGGCATTGTATACGCCCAGCCGATTGTCCAGGTAGCAGCTCTGTACGTAGTCTTCCGTGAGCCGGAAATCAGGTTTGAAGGTGAGCGTGGTGCCGCGGGCTATACCCCGGCCAAATTGGTAAAACAGATGTCCTCCTTCTTGTACCTCCAACGTGCATTCGATAGGCCCCAGTTCATCTTCACCTACTAAGGGAAAACCCGTTTTAGCCTCCGGGCCTCCTATGGGTACCAACTGGTTCTGATACCGGACAGAAAAGCCAATGGAGTCCATATGGGCGAAAATAGCAGTACTAGGTGTGCCAAATACCCAAATCATGCAGTCTTGAAATTCCGGTCCGTGCAGTACCTTAGGCTGCACTTTCCAGTTCGCCTGGTTATCGGCTAAGTGTTTGAGTAAGAATGCTTTTAGGTGTGCCTCTTCGCCAGACGGCGCGTGTATCTCCACCAACGATTTTAATAAAGACCAATCATGTGTCATGGCACAAAGGTAATCCTACGTAAGATTATTCGTGCAAAAGATTTGGAGGATTGATAAATCAAGCATTACTTTACAAACATGTAGCTAACTATCAGTATTACAGCAAGTTTTGAATTGAAGTAGTGCTTTGATAAAGATTCTCTCCACGGTTCGCTATTGATTAGGGAATTGTATATTTAAGAGAATTAGTTGATTTACTGATAGTTGTGATTGGGTAAACATAGGTAGGTAAGGGTATGCATATCCTGAGCGAACAGGAAAGTATTGTACATCATTTTATTGCCGAACTGCGCGATGAGTCTATTCAACAGGACTCCTGGCGTTTTCGCCAAAACTTGTCCCGCCTGGGAGAGATCATGGCGTATGAGGTCAGCCGGAAGCTGGCCTATCATGCTGCCGAGGTGAAAACGGTACTGGGCACAGCTACGGTAGCCTCCCTAAATCAACAGCCGGTATTACTCACAGTCTTGCGAGCCGGATTGCCTTTCTTCGAAGGATTCCAACGGATGTTTGATCATGCCCCCAGTGGGTTTATTGGCGCTTATCGGAGTCATCCTACAGGAGATAGCTCATTCACCATCGATCTTAATTATCAGGCCGCTCCAGCCCTGGAAGGGCAGGACGTGATTTTGGTAGATCCCATGCTGGCTTCAGGCAGATCCTTGGTAGCCGCAATACGAGCCTTGAAGGATCATGGAGCTCCCCGGCACTGGCACCTGGCTGTAGCTATTGCCGCCCCAGAAGGAGTCCAGTATCTGAAGGAAAATATTGACGTTCCTTATACCTTGTGGGTAGGAGCCTTGGATAGTCACCTAAACGAAAAGTCATACATCGTGCCGGGCCTAGGAGATGCCGGAGATCTGGCCTACGGGCATAAGCAATAAAATATGTTAGAAAACATCGCCCTTCTGGCCATTGGTCTTGCTTGCCTCATTGTAGGTGGGGAATTTTTGGTGCGTGGTGCTAGCCGGATTGCTTTGCGTGCCCGACTGTCTCCGCTGGTGGTAGGCCTTACCATCGTGGCATTTGGCACCTCAGCCCCTGAGCTTTTGATCAGCCTTAGATCTGCTCTCTCGGGTAGCCCGGATATGGCCATGGGCAATGTGATTGGCTCCAACATTTGCAATCTCGCTCTAGTATTGGGAGTAACTGCGGTGGTTTCGCCCATACACGTGCAAACCAACAGTATCCGTATCGATTGGCCCATGACCATGGGTAGCAGTGTGCTGCTGTATATACTGGTGCGCGAGGGCTATATTGATTCCTACGAGGGAGTTCTCTTTGTTACCATCTTGGTGGTCTATACCATCTTCATTGTAAGGAAGTCCCGGAAGGACAACCAGACGATTGGGGAGTTAGAAGATGGGTTGAAGCCTGAAGTACCAGCCAGGAGCCGCAACAGTGTAATGAAAGAGGCGGGCTTACTAATAGGCGGTGCTTTGGGACTCTATTTTGGATCTGAGTGGTTTGTGGGAAGTGCCAAGGAGATTGCCTTGAACATGGGTGTGAGCCAGCGAATCATTGGGCTTACGGTACTTGCTCTGGGCACTAGCTTGCCCGAGATGGTAACCGCCATCGTAGCGGCCATGAAAAAGCAAACCGATATTGCCCTGGGCAACCTCATGGGCTCCAATATCTTCAATATTCTGTCTATCCTAGGTATCACCAGCATGGTGACCACAGTGCATGTAAGTGACGATATTTTGCAGGTAGATATCCTTTGGATGCTGGGTATCACGCTAGTGATTTTCCCCTTGATGCTCTACCGCCGTAAGTTGAATTGGGTGGCCGGAACCGTGATGCTGGTCATCTATGCAGTGTACATTTATTCCCTTACCTAAGCCCGCCGTTCCTAGGTCGTTTTTCTTGCGAAACCTATTTTGCCAGGTCTTAAGGCGGAAGTAAAAACGATTCACCCTTAGTCTGTAAAGGCCAATTATGCTTCGCCAATCGCGTAGCGATGATGTATTTGTAGCTTGGTCGGAGCATGGATCTTTACAGCTGTTTCAAGCATTTTGCTTGGAACTCCCGGATCAAAAAGAAGCCTCCGGCTTCCGGCTAAGGCCTAGCACCAATCAAAATGGGAGTCTCAAGGGAAGACTAGGGCCCAGGTGTCGTCCTCTCCGAGGACTTGCTAGGCTGTTTGGCCTTTATTTCCCCGAAGTCACCTTAGGGGCAACTTCCTGTTGTCCCTTCCAGACTTAATGCCGCGCGCGTCACTCAAATGGAGGGGGCGAGTTCTTCGTGGTCAGACGACTCGAAGTCGTCAGACCACTGGCACTGCAATAGTCTCACCACCAACCAATTATGCTTTTCGCCATTGGTAGGGACTTAGGAAGGTAGCTGCGGTGGTTTCTGCACCCTAAATTTCAATAAAATCCTCTGTTCTCTCTGCGTCTACTCCGTGCGCTTAGGGTTCCCTTTTCCACAGGTAGGGCATACTTTCACTTTGTTCTTGCCCGTAGCGAAGGTCGCTCTTTGTTGCTTCCTTTTCCCTCGAGAATTCAATAAGCGCGACTGGTTTGGGGGCTTTCCATACCCCCTGAATGAATTCGGGGCCTACATTATTCCGTCGCTACGCGACTTGGAGGGCGTTTTTGGAGGTTGAAATGTTGGATTATCGATGGGCTTTGATGTTTTGCCTAGAAAACCAGGACACGTAAAAACACCTTGCGTAGGACCCAAAAAACTACCTTGCCGCTAGGCCAATCGGCTTTGGGTTGTATAAAATACCCGCACCGGGCTAGCCCTTGCCAAATAATTTCTCAATCTTAGGTTAATCAAATCTAACCTTTATATCAGTTTGCCATATGGCCCACTTTAGTCAAGAAGGCCTGGCGTTGTCATCTATCCAGTGGTTACAACTGCACCACCAAGCAAAAACGGAGGAGAGAGAACGGCGGGTCAGAAATATTGCCAATAGATTCACCGGACCCATTACGTTGTTAGATATTGCCTGCGGTCCCGGGCTTTGGTTCCCCCAATACCAACGGCATTTCCCTGCCGGGAGCACCTTTGCAGGGGTAGACAAGGATGCAGAAATGCTCCAATATGCCCGTCAGCATTACCCTTTCGGTACGTTCTACCATGAGGACTATCTGTCCATCCCGCTGAGAGGCTGGGAGTACGATGTTACGCTGTGCAACAACAGCTATGGATACTCCCATAACATCCGCCAGTTGCTGGCAGAGCAATACCGGCTTACCCGGCCCGGAGGCTATATGGTGGGGCGCCATTGGGACAACTCCACCTTCCTCTATTACCCTATGGATCAGGAATTGCTCCATAGGGTACTGCATGCTGCCCACCAGGGATGGACCCAGGCTGAAATTCCAGACCATTATATGGGGATGAAGTTACCCCAGCTTTTTGGCGAGCTAGAATTCCAAAGCTTGGAGGTAAACCGTTCCTTCTTCTACAAGTACTTTCCGCTGCGTGCCGCAGAAGAAAAGTATCTGCAAGAGAGAGCCCGATGGGTAGGGGATGCGGCGCGTGATTTCCTTTCGGTGGACGATTATGTAGCCTGGCTACATTTGTTTGATCCTGACCACCCCCAGTACATACTGCAAAAGCCGGATTTCTACTATGCCTACCTCATGGTGGAACTGGTGGGAAGGAAGTAAATCCCTTCCCGAGGGTTCACCCCTGCCAGAGCTTTATTCTAAAGGGATATAGAACCGATGAAAACCATCGATGATGCCCACGCCTCCGGCCACGTTGGTGTACACCTGAGTGGGTTGGGTGTAGGGATTCGATTCGTTGAAGTTTTGCTGGGTGATGGAATTGTTGTACGTAATGAATTCCTGCCCATACTGGCGAATGCTCAAGCGGTACCGGTTTTCCTCAAAATCGAAATAGTCCTTCCGGTTCCAGATCAATTCGTATAGGGTAGTACTGCCGTCTTCTGGGCTGAGATTAACGGGCCCAGAAAGCCAGGTTTGGCCATCCTCCTCGGGCGGATACCACAAGAAGATACCCCAGCGGATATTGTATAGAAGGCTGTCCCGCCGATCGTCCACGAAGGTGCCCTGGCCCTCTATTTCAAATTTGTACAGATCGTTTTGCCCGGCAGGGTCAGTTACCTCTATGCCTAGGGGGAAATAGGTTTGTCCCCAGTCGGTAGTGACCGAATCAGCATAGCTAAAGGAAACGGCAGGAGGGGGGATAGGGGTGGTCAGTTGAGTTTCCGAAGACAGTATGGGGTGGCCCGGAACTTCAATCTCGACCCTGTAGGCAACCTCTAGTTCGGGGTAATAGTCGGAAAAGAAACGGTTTCCATTTCTGGTAAATGAGGTAACAACCAGCTCACCGTCGGCCCAGATTCTTATGTCTACTTCAGAAATGATTTCTACCTCGGTAGTGTCCAGTACGGCTTGGGTCAGAAAGATGTCGAAGGACCAAACGCTGTCCGGTGTGTAGAAACTGTTTACCCCCAAAATGCCCCCCGCTCCGAATTCATCGTGATCCAGACGGTAGTAACATTGCTGACTGGCCAGTGCCATGAGCATGATGGAAAGGAGAAAAATAGATCGGCGCATGGTCTTAGAAGGTGAATTGGTAACTGAAATACGGGATGGGTGCGGGTACAGGGGAATAGGCTTCCCAATAGCGCTCTTCTACGAGAGGACCGCCATTAACACTCTCAGCACTGTACCCGAGGTCTAGGTAAAGGGGGTTTCTACGTCCATAGGCATTGTAGACACCAAACGTCCAGGTGCGTAGTCCTCGTGGCTTTTGTTTGTCAAAAGAGATGCTCAGGTCTAGCCGATGGTAGTCTGGCATGCGGCTGCTGTTCCGTGTTCCGTAATAGTTATATTCAGATTGGTACCTCCACGACTGGAACAAATTCCATTCGTTAGGGTATTCTTCCAGGTCCGCATAGGGTGCCCTGCCTTGGGGCAAGGTAAGGGCCTCTCCGGTGGCGTAGGTCCAGGTAAGCCCGGCTTTGATGTTCTCCTTGATTTGGCCACTGGCCGCCAATACCACGGTGTGCCGGCGATCATACCGGAAGGGGAACCGCTCTCCAAAATTGAGCTCCTCAAACTCGCGCCAGCTCCAGCCCAAGGTATAGCCTACCCAGCCGGTAAAGCGTCCGGTAGGTTTTTGCAGTAGTACCTCGGCACCGTAACTGGTGCCCCGGCCTACGGCCACCTTGTCTTGCCAGTCTACTCTGGAGTCGGTGAACCCAAACCCATCGCGGTATTCCAGCACGCCATCCATTTCCTTATAGTATCCTTCTACCGAAAGGGTCAGGTTCTTGGGCAACTGGGCAGCAACGCCCAGGGCTGTTACCCAGCCTACTGCCGGGGCTATGCGCTCCGTAGCCGGTACCCACTGGTCTATGGGTAGCCCAATGCCTGAGGTGACCAGCATATGGAGGGGCTGTTGCATCCGGGCGTATGAGGCTTTCAGGGCTACTTCGGGCTGGAATTGCCAGCGCAGGCTTGCCCGGGGTTGCAGTGAGGGGTACATGGCCTCTCCGGTGGCAAAAGTGGCCAGGTGCAGGCCTAGCCTGCCGGAAAGCTGCTCTCCAAACCGAAACTCATCTTCTACATAGGCGAAGCCCCGCCAGCCTTGCTGTGAGGGTGCCCCAATGGTAGTATCACGTACCTGCGAAGAGCGGACGGAGTAGGCTCCGGGTTCAAAAGTTTGGCGAGTCAGGCTGGCCCCAAAGCTTAAGGTATGCTGGGTATTGATAGACCAATCCAGATCTGTTCTTAGGGTAATGTCCTGTAGGAAGGACCGGTAATTCTCCTCGTGAAACCGCTCATCGATGGTGTCTACATCAGGATATTGCTGGTAGGATTCAAAGAAGACGTCGAAGCCGTACCGGCTGTAGGTCAAGGAAGTATTGGCAAACAGCTGGGGGGTAAACACGTAGTTCCACCGCAGGGCGGCGGTAGTGTTGCCCCACTGCAAGCCGTCCTTGCCGCCATTGATGTATTGGGTGTTGAGCTCATCATCTTCTTCTGTGGTTTCTGCGTTGTTGCTCAGCTCATCTTCTCCGGCATAAATGCTGAAGTAGAGCCGGCTGCGGTCAGAGAACCGATGGTTTATTTTTCCATTGAAATCAGTAAAGAAGGCGCGGGGCCGGAGGGTAGTGTTGGGGTTCTCGCGGCGGTTGAAGTATTGGATAAAGGGGGTGGTCACTAGATCAAAATAGGTGCGCCTGGCCGTTACCAAGAAGCTGGTTTTGTCACCGATAGGCCCTTCCAGCAAGGCTTTGGAGGCTACCAAGCCTACCGAGACCATCCCTTTGAGTTCCTGCTGGTTGCCTTCGCGCATGGTGATGTCCAGTACCGAAGACAAGCGCCCTCCGTACCGGGCGGGAAAGCCCCCCGTATAGAGGTCTATCCCCTGCAGGGCATCGCCATTGAATACCGACAGGAAACCGAAAACGTGGTTGGCATTGTATACCGGTACCCCATCCAGCAGGATAAGATTCTGGTCGGCACTGCCTCCGCGTACATACAGGCTGTTGTTTCCTTCCGATCCGCGGGATACCCCGGGTAGGAACTGAACCGTTTTAATGACGTCTACTTCGCCCATGAATGACGGGAGCGCCTTGAGCTGCTCCACGGCTAAGGTGCGCTTGCTCATCTGCGTCATTTCGGTAGCTAGCTGGCGGCCTTCTACCACTACTTCATCCAGCGTGCTGGTTTGTGATGACAGCGTTACCAACCGGGTTTGGTCTTGGCGCAGATTCAGCGAGATGGTTTCTGTTTGGTACCCCACGGCGGAAATAGTGAGCGAATAATCTCCGGTGGGCAGCGTAAGGGAGTAGAAACCAAACGTATTGGCGGCCGTGCCGGCTTTCAGTTCGGTGCACCAAATGTTGGCCCCAATCAGGGCCTCACCCGTATTAGCATCGCGTACATAGCCGGAGAGGGTGTGCTTAGTTTGGCTCCGCCCTACATAGGGGAGCAGCAGGAGAAGCGCCAGGCTTACCTGCCAAAAAGGTTTAGGCATTAGCTTACTTATTGAGTTGTTAAGGTGTAATAGCTACCACGTAAACGGTAGACCCTTTTGGCTGGTATTTGGTGCAATGGGTTTTTCGCCACAAAACTAAATTTCCCAGAGGGAGTAGTCCGGGCCCTTCCCATACCGGACCAGATCGCTTACCCGGTAGGTTTCCAAGGTGTTGAGGTCTTTCACTACAAAATCGGGCCCTGGATTTATTTCCAGCACTTCAAATTCGGCCACTTCGCCGTAGTTGGTGAGTCGGTAGCGCTTACCTGCGCGTACGGTGTGAAAGGAAATTCCTGCCATAAGTAGCTGAACTGGGCGAGTCAGGAAATAGTTTCCGGGTGGGTTTAAAGAAAGTCCACGTCCGCAATGCTGGGAAACTTCATGAGCTGCGTAGTGGCCTCCTGAGCGCTCAGGTCCTGATAGAGCACCCGGTGAAGCACCTCTGTGATGGGGACACGGATCTTGGCCGTTTCGGCAAATTTTTTCGCCAGCAGCACCGTATTGATGCCCTCGGCGGTTTCTTCCATTTGGGCCTTCACCTCCTCCAGAGATTTTCGTTGGGCGAGTAGCCTGCCCACGGTGAAGTTTCTACTGGTGATGCTATTGCTGGTGGCTACCAGATCGCCTACCCCAGCCAGGCCAATGAAGGCCTTGAGATTGCCACCGAATGCCTGGCCCAGATAGATCATTTCTACTAGCCCCCGGCTGATGAGCAGGGCGCGAGCGTTTTCCCCTAAACCCAACTCATACACCATACCCGCCGCAATGGCGATGATGTTCTTGAGTACCCCGCAGATCTCTACGCCAATGAGGTCGCTGTTGCCGTATACCTGGAAACGGTCACTGCGCAGCAGCTTTTGCCCGCTGGCAATTACTTCGTTGAACCGACTGGCGATCACGGTAGCGGCAGGTTTTTCTTCGGACAGTTCGCTAGCCAGGTTGGGGCCGGCCATACAGCCTATGCGTACTACTACGGTCTCTTGCTGAATGACCTCGCTCATGGTAAACACCTGCGATCGCGAAATAGGCGCATCCGTGGCTAGTACCTCCGCAGAGGCCAGCGATAAGTCTAGCCCCTTGGTACCGTGGATGAGGGTGTGGTAGGGATGCAGGTGGGGGGCAAATTGCCGGATCATCTCCCGGAAGTTGGCCGAAGGCACCATAGGAAAGATCACCTCACATTCTCCGGCTACCACCTTGGGGTCGGTAGTCACCTGTATGTGCGCTGGCAGATTGCCCTTACGGACACGCTGGGCAGATTCCTCAGACCGGGCATAGAGCCATACGGGTGATTTCTGTGCCAACAGATTGGCCACCACTTGCCCAAAACTACCCGTGCCAATTACTCCCACCGGAGCGCTCGACTCAGGCATCGAAGAGCTTTTCGAACCCATATCCCATCAGTCGGTTATGATAATAATAGAGTGTGCTAAGGTCTTTGGAGAAGATGTCTCCTCGCTTATTTTTAAATAAAGGCCGAGCCGTATGGTACAGGCCTACGTTGTTGAGCCCGTGGTCAATCATTTTATCTAAATCCCAGCTCATATGAGGAGCTAGGTCTAGCTCCTGGGCCTGAAACCGCAGAAAAATCTCATTCCGCAACCGATCCACTTCGGCCCGGAATTCTGCATAGGGAAACACCGCTTCGTCCAGACTGAGCCGCAGTACCTCAAACAGGTCCTGGTTGGGATGCTTGCGCCATAGCATGCGGAAGGCTACAAAGGCCACTACGTGGCTGGCAAACACCCGGTTGATCTTGTAGTATTCTTCTACAATGCGCTCACTCAACATCCGGGTATACTCCCCTTCGCGTTGGCGGTCCACACTGAGGTCCCCTCCGGAAGTGAAGTAGTCACGCAGGTCAATCTGGCGGCCAGTACGGTCAAAGCTGTTGCCTTCCTCATCCACGTAGTTACCCAGGAGGTCCATGCCCCGGCCGAAACTCACCGAAATATCAGATCCTTTCCGAATAAAGCGCAGCATAAAGGTACCCAGCTTGTATGAGCTACTGTACTCGTCATTTTCGCGGTAGTAGCGCTCTTGCCCTGCCCGTTTCAGGTGCTCCTTGATCAAGCTGGGAGCTTCCAGGGTAAAGTGGTAGTTGATCACCACCGGCACCACAAATACCTTCCTGGGTTCTTCTCCTGAAGCCGCATTGCGTAGGGATTCCCGCTGGGCGGTGATGGCCGTGCTTAGCAGCCCTAGTTTGAGCCTACTCTCAATCTGCCCGGACCGCGAACGTGTACCCCCGGGGAAGAAAAGGCTATGGCAACCCGACTGTATGGCCTGGTTGCTGTACATTTTTAGGGTCTCCAGGTATATCAGGTTCTTTTTCCTGCGGTCAATCTTATAGGCCCCCAGGTTCTTCATGAAATAGGAGAGCAGATTGATGGTAAACAAATTGAGACCCGCCCCATAGATAAAGGGAGGCAGCCCAATGGCCATGATGGCCCAGCCTACCAGTACCGAGTCCAGATTGGAGAAGTGGGTAGGTACCAGAATAACGGTGCCCTTTTTGGCTAGCTGGCGGATGTGCTCGGTTTCTCCCACCAGGTTGATTTTGTCTTGCAAGGTGAGTACACCCCGAAACATGGCGCCGAATTTCTTGATTCGGGCGGAGTTGAGCAGCCGCGCAAAAAAGAAGGTAGCACTGCGGCGGATAAACCGATAGGCCCGGTAGTTGAAGCTACCCATGATCTCGCCTACATATCGCTCTATAATATCATTGAGCACCCGCTCGGCGGCGTCCTCTTTCGCCTGGCCTTCCTGCTTGCTTACCTCAATTAGGCGGCCTTTCATTTTGCCCCAGTACTCCGCTTCATCGTCAGCGTCGGCTTTCCAGCGGTTGTTCTTCACTCGTGACCGCTCCATGTATACTACCGACTCCAGCTCCTCCATCAGTCCCTTGCGCGAGCGCGCTTGTTCCTTTACCACCTTCAAAGTCTCGGCCGCCACCGTTTTCATGAACTCCTCGCGGTTGGCATTTAGCTTCACGATGGGCCAGATCCTGGGGCTTGATAGTACTTGGTCATATTCCCGGGCTTGGTAAGGCGGGATATGGGGTGTTTCGACGGTTTCAGTGGTTTCCACCATGCTCAAAGATAACCTAAATTTTAGGAGACAACCCTGAGTTTTGTCCCGCAAAAAGCTATTGATAACCTCAAGATGACCTATTCTTGTTCCATCGTTAGCACTCCATTTACCCATTAACCGAACATGCCTACACGCCCTCCTCGTTACATTTTACCCGTGATTGTCCTTGCACAGTTTGCGGGCACCTCCTTGTGGTTTGCTGGCAATGCCATTCTGCCAGACTTGCAGGTACACCTTGCGCTGGAAGCGGATGCCATTGGGGCCGTTACCTCAGCGGTTCAGTTAGGCTTTATCATCGGCACCCTCCTCTTTGCCTTTTTATCCATTGCAGACCGGGTGTCTCCGTCCCGTGTTTTTTGGATCTGTGCCTGGCTAGGTGCTGCCGCCAACTTGGGCGTTTTTCTGGCCGAGGGGCTATCCTTGCTGCTCTTTTTCCGGTTCCTAGTGGGGTTCTTTTTGGCGGGTATTTACCCGGTAGGGATGAAAATTGCCAGCGACTGGTATGCGGGGAAATTGGGTACGGCCTTGGGTTGGCTAGTGGGCGCTTTGGTATTGGGTACGGCCTTTCCGCACGGACTTCGTGGATTTACGGCGGGCATCTCTTGGCAAGGGGTAATTGTGGGCACCTCGCTGGTAGCTGCCTTGGGTGGTATAGCCGTAGGCTTGGGCGTGGGTGACGGCCCCAACCGCAAAGCCGCTACTCAGTTCAATCCCTCTGTATTATTAACCATGTTTCGGGCCAAGCCTTTTCGGGCCGCTGCCTTTGGGTATTTCGGGCATATGTGGGAGCTGTATACCTTCTGGGCATTCGTGCCCTGGTTGCTATCCCCCTTGGTCACTGATAGTGATTCTCTTTCGGTAGGTAGTTTCGTGATTATTGCCTTGGGCTCCGTGGGCTGCGTATTGGGCGGATACCGGGCGTTGCGTACTGGTAGCCACCGGGTGGCCGCTGGCATGCTATTGACCTCCGGGCTGTGCTGTTTAGTAGCTCCTTGGGTGCTCCTGCATGGGCCCGTTTGGTTGCAATGGGGGCTGCTGGCAGTTTGGGGGTTCGCGGTAGTAGGAGACTCGCCCCAGTTTTCTACCCTGGCTGCCCGTACGGCCCCTCCGGCCAGTATAGGTACAGCCCTTACGCTGGTCAACAGCCTGGGCTTTGCCCTCACCATAGTGAGCATTCAGGTACTCAATATGGCGCGGAGTTCCTTTCCTGAGTCGCTGGAGGTACTATGGTTATTGTTACCAGGTCCTGTCCTGGGTTTGTGGGCCATTCGTCCATTACTTCGGTCTCAAACGATGTAGTGGGCCCATATTGCCCCATAGTATCCTACTAACTCAACGAATATTTTCTACAATTTGTAGCGGGACAGCCATTGCCCACCTAAATTCAGGGAAATTCCCCGGGGAAACTCGTTAGTATTATCGGACATTGAAACTACGGACCTTCATCATGGATTCCCTTAAAAAGATGCTGATGGACCCTGGCTTGATTGCAAGCTTTGTAGACTTTCTGCCCTGTCCGGTAGTATTTGCTGAGTGGCAAAACGAGGACCTGGTAATAGTTTATGTAAACCGTCAATTTTCACAAACGATAGGCTATACTCTAGAGGATATCCCTACGGCCAATGTATGGTGGGAAAAAGCCTACCCTGATCCTGAATACCGGGAGCAGATACGGCAGGAATGGGAGTCGCTCAGTTCTGCCAACCTGGATAAGGACTCTATTGCGGTAAAAGCCAAAGTAAGAATCAAGAATGGAGAAGAGCGGTGGTATGAAGTCAGTGCCAATTTGTGGGACCGTTTCCAGGCCGTTACCCTGGTAGACTTGCATAACCTGGAGTTGCGCAACCAGCAACTTACCGCCCTCAATACTGCAAAGGATAACTTGCTTTCCGTGCTCTCTCACGATGTACGGGGGCCGCTCAAGCGGATTCAGTCCATGATGGATATGTTCCAGAAGGACTATGTGTCACAGGAAGAGCTGATGGACCAGCTGGGCAACATCCATCAAGAGGTGGGCTACGCTCTACAGACCATAGAGCAGACCATGGACTGGGTGCAGCACGACAAAGAGGATGTGGAAGAGCGGGTTACCAGTGTAGAAGTAGCACCGCTATTGCAAGGGATGCTGGCCGCGCATCAGTTTCTGGCAGAAAGGAAGCAAATCCATTTGGTAGATGCTTGCGAGTCGGCCCAGCTAGAAATTGACCCCGAGATTGTCCGCATTATCATTCGCAATCTGGTTAATAATGCCATCAAGTTCACGCCCCGGGGGGGGACCGTTACCCTCAGCAACAAGACTGTTGCGAAAGGGGTAGAGATATCCGTAAAGGACACAGGAACGGGATTGTCCCCTCAGCAGATTGACCGGATTTTAGATCAGTCAGGATTTAGCGAGCCGGGTACCGAGGATGAATCCGGTACCGGGGTGGGGCTGTCTATAATAAGAAGTTTGGCCAAGAAGCATCATATCGAACTTTCCATCGAAAGTTCTCCAGAGGAAGGCTCCACCTTTACCTTATTATTCCCCAAAAAGTAGTATCCTAGTTCTTTGGTTGTTTTCGGAATAGTCAATCCTCATGCAGCGGAAGATACTACTCTCATACCTTTTCTCTTCCCTATTCTCCATACCAAGTGTACTTGGGTATACGGGCTCCCTACCGGAGGTCACCGTATGCGATAGGGCCGCTGCTATCCTCTATAGTGTGCAGCAGTTTCATTGGTCTCCGGTGGAGTCGGCAGATAGCCTTTCCGCTAGGGTGTATCAGCTATGGATAGAAGGGCTGGACCCTCGGGGCGAATACTTTCATGAGGCTTCCATGACTCCGCTTGCGGAGCTGTCTACCCGCCTGATGGAGCGGTTGCAGGCAGGGGATTGCAGTTTTGTACAAGAGATGGAGCGCTACTATGCAAACCGTCTGGAGAAGACCATAGCGCTCACCCATCAGTTGGCCGCCTACCCCTTGGACTATCAAAGGGAGGATTACCTCACGAGCATAGCCCACTACCACCTCAATGCAGATTCCGCTTTCTGGGCAGACCGGTGGCGGAGGCACACCAAAAGCCAGGTGCTTGGCCAGGTATACTGGTGGCGGGATACCCTGGACCTGAAGTGGGATGCCCTGTACGCTGCTTTTTTGCAGCAGGAGCCCGGTTGGCGAAACCAGTGGCTGCAAGGAAAACGGTGCCAGATGGAGCGCATGCTGACGCAAGGAGAACTGCGCCAACAGGTAGAAGAGACCTTGTTGCAGGCCCTGGCCCAGGCGTTTGATCCGCATACGGTGTATTTCTCACCACAGGAGCGCGAAGCCTTCCAAGAAATGCTGACCCCTGACAGCCGTTCCTTCGGGCTCGAAATCGGTAGAGACCGCCTGAACACTTGGGCTATCCAGTACCTATTGCCCGGTGGCCCGGCTATGGAATCTGAGATACTGGCCGAAGGTGATGAAGTACTAGAGATTCAGCTGGGAGCTGAGGCTCCGCTGGACCTGAGCTGTATGGAAGAGAGTGAAGTGGCTTACTCCCTGGTAGTTACTGACCAGGATTCGGTACGGATACGGGTAAGGAAGGCAGAAGGGAGTGTGGAGGAGGTAACCTTGCCGCGAGAACATGTGCGCCTGGAGGAAACCACCATGGAGGCCTACTTGCTACAAGGCCAAACTACCCTAGGGTATATCCGGTTGCCCAGCTTCTATACCAGCTACGAAAACGAGGAGGTGCCCGGCTGTGCAGAGGATGTCTCCCGAGAGGTGATCCGCCTACAGAATGAAGGTATGGAAGGGCTAATCCTGGATCTGCGTGACAATGGCGGTGGCTCCTTGCAGGAGGCCCTGAGCCTGGCTGGGATATTTATTAACTACGGCCCCTTAACCTTGGAAACGGGTAAGGACTCCGAACCCATAACCCTGCGAGACTGGAACCGGGGCACTATTTTCCCTGGCCCGGTGGTGGTGTTAGTCAATGGAGGGAGTGCCTCGGCCAGTGAGATTTTGGCCGCTACCTTGCAAGACTGGAACAAGGCCATCGTACTTGGATCCCCTACCTACGGCAAAGCTACCGGCCAAGTAGTGGTGCCGGCGGGCGTGTCTCCTACTGAAGGTGCTGCCTATTCCCGCCAGTTAGTAGATGGCGACCTGGGTTTTCTGAAGGTAACCACCAGTGCCTTCTTCCGACTCAACGGCCAAGCTTACCAGGCAAAAGGGGTGATGCCTGACATCACCGTGGTGCATCCTTGGGACCGCCTGTACCCCAAGGAACGAGAGGAGGCCTATACCTTGAATACGCTACAGGTAGACAAGCAAGTGTTCTTTACCCCGCTAGCCTTGCCCCGGCAGTCCTTACTAGCGAACAGCCAGCAACGGCTAGCGCAGGATAGTACCTTCTTGCGATGGGCAAGCTATGCAGAGTCCGTGAGGGATAGAACCCAGGTGGGAACCCGCTCTCCTTTACGCTGGGACAACTATCTGACGCAGGAGCAGAATTGGTTCACGTTGTTTACGGACATCAATGAGGCGCTAGAGAGGGAGAACGAGCACTTTTCCGTACAGAACCTAAAACCCATCCAGCGGATAATTTCTTTAGATGATAAACTGGCTGCCAGAAATAGGCAGACCCGGCTGCTAGTGCAGCAGGACCCACTGGTAGGAGAGGCCTATTGGGTGCTAGAGGACTGGCTGGGGCTAGAATCGAAGTAAACCAAACTCAACAAACTATGAAATCACCCGTCATTACCTGCGCATTTGTCTTTCTATGGATGGCTAGTGCCTATGGCCAGTCGGCTGGTGAATATATGGACCAAATGGGAGCGGACTACCGGTCTATAACCAAGGATGCCTGGGCCTATATAAGGACTGCTGCGCGCGGACGTAGCGCCCGGCAAATAGACAACCGCCGCCGGGACTTGCTAGCGACTATTCGGGAATCCCAAGACCGCTTGCGGAGTGTGCCTGCCTACCAAGACGATGCCTCTTTCAGAGATGCGGTGCTGGACTACCTCACAGTATATTACGCAGTGCTGAATGATGACTATGCCAAAATCATGGACTTGGAGGCGGTTGCCGACCAGTCCTACGATGCCATGGAGGCGTATTTATTGGCAGAAGACCTTGCCCAGGCCCGATTGCACTATGCCTTCGATGAATTGGACGTAGCACAGCAATCCTTTGCCGCCAGGCACAGCGTCAATTTGATTGCCCAAGAAGATGAAACCTCTGCCAAGCTGCGGAAGGCCTCGGAAGCAAGTGCCTACCAGCACCGCCTCTTCTTGATTTTCTTTAAAGCTTACCACCAAGAGCAGTATCTTCTGGTAGCCTTGCAAGAAGGTAACCTGGCTAAGCTGCAACAAAGCCGCTCGGCCATGCTGGCGTTTGCCGAGGAGGGTATCGGCCAATTGGATACTATTCCTGGGTTCGAAAGTGACGAATCCTTGAAAATGGCCGCTTTGGAAGCGCTACAGTTCTTCCGAGCCGAAGCAGGACCCTCAGGAGAGGGTTTGGTAAATTACTTTTTGGCCAAAGAAACCTATGAGGAGATCAAGGCCCTTTTTGAAGAAACCCCAAAGCCAAAGCGTACCACCGAGTTGGTCAATGAGTATAACTCGGCCGTTCAGGAGTTGAATACAGCTTCAGGAGAATTCAGTGAAGCGATCCGACAGTTCAACCAAAAGAGGGGGCAAGTGATAGGCCAGTGGGAGAAGGCTACGGAGAATTTCTACCATACCCATGTACCCTGGTAGACCCTTTAGTAGGCCTTAGCTCTTTTTGTCAATGATCTCAACAGGCCAAGGGTAATTCACATCCGTATTGGGACGAATACTTGCCAGGGGGAGAGCTAAAGGAAGGTGATT
>JBCBHI010000002.1:0-22422 GCA_038525885.1 Bacteroidota bacterium | reverse complement strand
GCCTACCTGCACGAGACCTTTGCCAAAGCTGCGGCGCCCCACAATCAGCGCACGGTCGTTGTCTTGCAAGGCTCCCGCCACAATTTCTGAGGCCGAGGCGCTCCCTTCATTTACCAACACCACCACCGATATATCCTCAGCAATACCCTCACGGTTCGCATAGTAGCGCTGGTCAAAGCGCTTGCCCTTACCATCGGTATATACAATGAGCTCTTTTCCACCTAGTATTTCATCCACCATCTCGGTAGCCTCATCTAGCAGTCCGCCGGGATTCCCTTGCAGGTCTAGTACCAGGCGTTTCATGCCCTTTTCCTTCAGATCCTGTAGGGCGGCAAGGTATTCATCGTATACCGTGGCCGAAAAGCGGTTCACTTTGATGTAGCCCGTTTGCTCATCAATCATATAGTGAGCGTCCACCGCGTAGGTAGGGATCTTGTCTCGTTTCAGGGTGAATTCCAACAGCTCCGGCTCGGTTCTTCTCCTTATCGTAAGGGTGACCTCGGTTCCTTTTTCTCCCCGCAACACCTCGTGCACTCTGCTATTGGACAAACCGGGTCCTGAAATAGCCTCACCGTTTACTTCCAGAATCTGGTCTCCGGTACGCAGGCCGGCAGCCTCGCTTGGCCCACCACTGAGTGGAGTCACCACATAGAGGGTATCCCGGATGATATTGAACTCGATACCGATGCCCTCAAAGCCCCCTTGTAGCTGGGCTTGCACCATTTCCAGCTGTTCGGTAGGTATGTAAGAAGTATGCGGATCCAGCTTTTCCAGGATGTTCTCAATCGCACCTTCTACCAAGGCTTCGTTGTCTACCTCATCCACATAGTTATCGTCTACCAGTTTAAGCACCTCACGCAGTTTGCTATAGCTACCGCCCATGGTGCGGCCCGGAGTTGGGGGTGCATCCATCATATTGGACCCAATCAGCATCCCGATTACCAGGGCCAGGGAGATGAAAAGGGGTAAGCGAATGGACTGATTTACGGATACCTTGTTGGGACCTTCCGCTTTGCGCTGGGAAGGATTGTAGTGATCTTCACGAATTTCCATGCAGGAACAATAATGATGTCTTTCTACCGAACCGCCAAGGTACTAAAGATTTGCCTTGGCTCATGCATTGGTAACGGGCTGTGGCAGTTGGTGTTGGGCCGGAAATAAAGGAAATACAAAAGCCGACCCCAAAATGTGAGATCGGCTTAGGCCCGGAAGTCCTAAAGTGGCAGATTATTTCCAAGAAATGCCGGATCCGAAGGAGAAGAGATTGTACCCGGAAGAGGTAAGGGTATAGTCACCGTACAGGGTAAACACCCATAGTTTGATCTGTGCTCCTACGGTAGCCCGCACCCCGCTGGCATTGTACCGAATGGGTTCCAAAGCATCCAAATCAAACAAAGAAGTGGAGGCAATGGGTACCGTGGGGTTGTCAGGGTTGAGGGTGTATACGGGCAGATCAAACGAGCCGCTCATGCGGGTACTGGAAGTAGCAATGTTAACCCCTACCCCAGCATAGGGGGTGAAAAACAGGAGTTTTTTCGACACCAACACCTGTGCGGTGGCCGAATGCCCGCGCAAGGCCAGCGAGGCCAGGTCGGTAACTCCGGTGGGGTCTAGCCGGGCAGTCATGCGTGAATTGGTGTAGCCTACCAGGGCGGACATGGAGAAGGGCATCCGGTCCATAGCCTTGATCCACTGCTTGAAATCATGCTTGACCGCCAAGCCCCAGGCAAAAGCCGTAAACGGAGCACCCAAAGTAGGTGGGAGGCCCACAAACCTGGCGCTCACATCGGTGTTCTTGATGAGCCCTAGGGTAAAATTGAAGGTGGGCACCGTCACGGGAATGTTGTTCCAGTTAGCCGGGTTGAAGAACCGGGTACCGGTATCCAGTGCACGGACGCCGCTCAGCGCTTGTACTGAGGCTAGCTCATAGGTCTCGCCGTTGAGATCCGCATTGAGGTCAAAGGCTGCATCGCCCGCATCGCCACCAAATATATTGGGCAGGGTGGTGGCATCGGTCTCCACCGCTTGCAGTCCCAAAGATGAAACATCAAAGGAGCCCAAAGACTCCGGTACCATGACCACGTTCACCGTAGTACTGAGGTCAAAACCAAACTTGTTGTGAGTGAGCGCCGTACTGGTCCAGCCGTTGTTCATTCCCACTACCAGCGATTCCCCCAATGGGGCCAAAAAAGCACCAATATATTGATACCCATCATTGGCACCTTGGTTGAGCTGATCGGTAGTGGCTTGTAAGATTTCATTGAGATTGAGTAGCTCATCCAGATTTACATCCAGATCTGGAAAGTCACCCTGGGCCTGCACGCTAGTAAGTTGGCAAACTAATAGTGCGAGCAGGACACTTAATTTTTGTCGTGCGTGTTTCATTATTTATGTAGGGTTTGGGTAATAAAAGTACAAAAATTTCACCCAGTTGTTATAACGGAAAGCAATTGGAAATCTTGTTTGTTTTCAAGCTCTGCACTGCCCTAATTTGCGGCACAAACGATTGAATATCGGGGTGGGGCTATTTGGAAGGGGGATTTTGATATACCCAGCCCTAAAACCTATTTTTGGACTCCTTTAATACACCTCAAGCAAAAGACTTTATGGCGGAAGTGATCACGATGCCCCTGATGAGCGATACAATGGAGGAAGGTACTATAGCCTCCTGGCAGAAGAATGTAGGGGATACCGTAGAGAGCGGTGACTTGCTCGCGGAAATCGAAACCGATAAAGCTACCATGGATTTTGAGTCCACGGCCGACGGGACTTTGTTATACGTAGGCGCCAAAGAGGGCGAAACTATTGCGGTAAACGCGGTATTGGCCATCATTGGCGAGGCAGGTGAAGACTACCAAGCTGCGCTGGCCAGTGCTGAGGGTGGTGCGGCGGATGCTCCCGCAGCTACCGCACCTGCTGAGGCTGCCCCTGCCGCCGCTGCTGCTCCTGCTGCGGCCGCTATTGACACTTCCAACATCAACGCCGAGGTAGTGACTATGCCTCTGATGAGCGACACCATGGAAGAAGGCGTGATTGCTGCCTGGCACAAAAAGGTAGGCGACGCGGTGGAGTCTGGAGAGTTGCTTGCAGAGATTGAGACCGACAAGGCTACCATGGACTTTGAAGCCACCACCGACGGTACCCTGCTGTACGTGGGGTCCGAGGCAGGTAGCGCCATTGCGGTAGGAGCCGTTTTGGCCATCATTGGCGATGCCGGTGCTGACTACCAAACGCTTTTGGCAGCGCACGCCGCTGGCGATTCTGCCGCCGAATCCTCTGCGCCGGCAGCACCCGAAGCAGCTCCTGCACCCGCAGCGGCTGCTCCTACACAACCTGCTGCGCCTGCACCTGCCGCCGCTCCCGTAGCCACAGCTGCTAGTAGCAACGGCCGGGTAAAAGCATCGCCCTTGGCGAAGAAGATGGCCCAAGAGAAGGGTTTCAACATCGGAGACATTCAGGGATCTGGCGAAGGGGGCCGCATAGTGAAGCGCGACGTAGAGAACTTTGTTCCTGCTGCCGCACCCGCTGCTGCTCCAGCCGCTGCTTCAGCAGACAAACCTGCGGTAGCCTTGCCAACCGTAGTGGGCGAGGAAAGCTTCGAAGAGAAGCGGGTTACGCAAATGCGCAAAACCATTGCCAAGCGTCTAGCCGGCAGCAAATTCTCGGCTCCTCACTTCTACCTGACCATGGACATCGACATGGAAAAGGCAATAGAGGCCCGCAAGAGCATCAACGAGATGCTCGCAGACCGGGGTTTGAAGGTTTCCTTCAACGACATGGTGATCAAAGCGGCCGCAGCTGCTTTGCGCCAAAACCCAGACGTGAACGCCTCATGGCAAGAGGATACCATCCGGTACAACCACCATATCAATATTGGGGTGGCCGTAGCGGTAGACGAAGGCCTGCTAGTTCCCGTAGTGCGTTTTGCAGACAACAAGTCGCTTTCGCACATCTCGGCTGAGGTAAAAGAGCTTGCCAAAAAAGCGGTTAGCAAGAAATTGCAACCTGCCGAATGGGAAGGCAGTACCTTTACCATTAGTAACCTGGGCATGTTTGGCATCGAAGAGTTCACCGCCATCATCAACCCACCCGATGCGTGCATCATGGCCGTAGGCGCCATCCGCGATGAGCCCGTAGTGAAGAACGGGCAGGTGGTACCTGGAAAGCGGATGAAGGTGACCTTGAGCTGTGACCACCGCGTAGTAGACGGGGCAGTTGGCTCTCGTTTCTTGCAGACTTTCCAAGCGCTGTTGCAAGATCCCGTTCGGATTTTGGCCTAAGCAGTCGCTGTTTAAATAGAATCAAAAGCCCCGCAGCGGAAATGCTGCGGGGCTTTTTTGTTTCGTGGTGAATAAAGTTTCAAGCCAAGGGAAGCCTCCCCAGACCGAAAACATCCCTTATTCCATTATCCTCCAGGCTTGCCGCTACCCACCTGAATGGGATTTAGGCCTCCTGAGCCTCCGCTAGCTCCGGTGCCTTCGCCTGCCCTTACTTTATTCAAGAAAGAATTTTGGATGGATTCAAATAGGGTGAAGTTACTGGGTGTTTTGTGTTTCATGGGTGAATTACCGATTTAAGTTCAAACTCAATATACCCAATCTCCAATCAAGGCCTGGCTCGGTAAGAGTACACTTCAAAACCCGCCGGAGGAAACGGTATGGTTGCAAAACCCTTTCGGCCCGCCACCAGACGTGGTATCTCCGCATTCGCAACCGTCTATGGTTCCATCGTCATTGTAGGTGAAATCACAATCCTCACAAGGACTTCCGGAACAGGTATGCTCTTCTGCAATCGGCAGCATAAATCCTGCTGACTCTCGCAGTCTAATGGCAGAAGAAATATGCCCTGCCTCGGTTGTTCTATGAAAGTACAGATATCCTATTTGGCTCTCTTGGTCAAATTCCATCCAAACAGATTCGGCATCAATTTCGCCAGGTTCTGCCAAGCCAATTTTATCAGATAACTGATCTACTAAGTGTTGTTTGGATTTCAATACCTGAGGTTCCCCAGCCTCATCTATATATCCTAAGGCATTCTCTGGGATCACGGTATTCACTTGATCTTCACGATGGCAGGAAAACAAAGCTATTGTGATGAGCGATAATGCTATGGTAACCAGTTTCATGCAAAATAGAGCATAGTTTTTAAGTGAATATATACATAAATATACGCCACCCCAAGCCCTAATTAAAATACACGGCACTAAGAAGCCAATCTGCAAAATCGACGATTAACGATCCAATGAAAGGAAAACAAGGAGGTTACTCGGCAAATATCCAGACCAAGAAAAGGATATTTGTGATTAAAAATCACTTAATTATTATACGGTTTATCAAACCATAAGGACTGACCAGAAATTTTACCCAGTCAGTTAGTCCTTATCCGAAAAACAGCGGTATTCCATTTACACTACAAACTCAGGCTCCTCCGTATTGTTAGTCTGCTGGGGTAGCTGGTATTCCTTGCGGTTCAGGATGATATCATAGCAGGCAAATAGTGCGGATCGCATGCTAGTTTCGTCGGCGAGGTTGCGGCCTGCAATGGCGAAAGCCGTCCCGTGGTCAGGGCTAGTACGAATGGCCGGCAGGCCTGCGGTATAGTTAACCCCTGTTTCGAAAGCCAGCGTTTTGAAAGGAACCAACCCTTGGTCATGGTACATAGCCAGTACCCCATCAAACTTGGTAAACTCACGGGTACCAAAAAAGCCATCTGCTGGGTAGGGTCCAAACACCAAGCGCTTGTTATCACGCAGTGCCTCTACTACCGGGGCAATCACCTCACCATCTTCCTTGCCCAGCAGGCCTCCTTCGCCCGCATGAGGATTTAAGCCCAACACGGCTATTCTGGGCTTACCAATACCAAAATCCCGCTTTAGGGATTTTTCCATGATCTGCAGCTTAGTCCGCAGCAGTTCTGGGGTGATGGCTTGCGGCACCTGAGATAGGGGCATGTGCCCGGTGGCTACAGCGACCCGCAGATTCTCATCCATCATCATCATCAGGCTGTCTCTGGCTTCCAGCCGCTCAGTGATGTACTCCGTATGACCCGGAAAGTTAAAGCCCTCCTGCTGGATGTTCTGCTTATTGATAGGGGCTGTGACCAGCCCATCAATTACCCCGGCTTTGAGATCCTCTACCGCTTGCTCCAAAGCTACAAAAGCGTATTTACCCCCTTCTTCTGATTGTTGCCCGGGGTTCACCGTTACCTGGTCCTGCCAGCAATTGACCACACACACCTTGCGGTTAGGGAAGTTGCCGCGCTCCCGTACTTGCGTGTACTGGAAGTCCTCCATCTTGAGGGCCTTGCGGTAAAAAGAAATCACCTTGGCCGAACCGTATATCACCGGGGTGAACATATTGAGCACCCGCGGGTCGCGCAGGGCCTTAATGATGACCTCCGGGCCGATTCCGTTGATATCGCCAATAGAGATGCCAATGGTAGCTTTGGGAGGAGAGGTTTGCTTTTGTTTGCCAGGTGCCATGGCCAGAGTATAGGTTTTCGATGGTACATTTCCCCGTACATGCGGGAAATTGGTAGTTTTGCGCCGCAATTTAGGGGAATTTGACCGACAATGGTAATGGAGCGTGTACGGGCCAAAAAGCATCTTGGGCAACATTTTTTGAAGGACACTAACCTGGCACAGGAAATAGTGCAGTCCTTAACGGGGTTTGGAGACTATCCGCAGGTACTGGAAGTAGGACCTGGCATGGGCGTGCTTACTCAATTTCTGTTGCGAGAGGAAAGCTACGAGACCTGGGTGTTGGATATTGACCGGGAGTCCATTGCCTATTTGCAGGAGCACTTTGCTCAGCTAGGCGACCGGGTGGTATACGGAGACTTCCTAAGGTGGAAACTAGAGGAGCATTTTCCTGGACCTTTAGGGCTCATTGGCAATTTCCCTTACAACATCAGTTCCCAAATCTTCTTCAAGGTACTGGAGCACCGGGACCGGATACCGGAGGTGGTCGGCATGATTCAGAAAGAAGTGGCCGACCGGCTGGTTGCTCCTCCCGGAAACAAGACCTACGGCATTCTCAGTGTGCTGCTGCAGACGTTTTACAAGCTGGAATATTTGATCACGGTACCCCCACAAGTGTTCAACCCGCCCCCCAAGGTGAACAGTGCGGTGATTCGGCTGCAACGCAACGAGAGAACCTCCCTACCCTGCGACGAAAAGGCCTATTTCAGGCTAGTAAAACAGGCTTTTCAAAACCGCCGTAAGACCTTGCGCAACGCGCTGAAACCGCTAAATTTGCCCGATTCCGTGCAAGACCTTCCTCTCCTGAGTCAACGTGCCGAACAGCTATCGGTGGAGGATTTTCTTGGCCTGTGTACCACCATAGAAAACGCCTAAACCATGGCCTCCTCCATGATGCCGTTTGAGCTCACCAACGAGTTCCTCGAACGCTTTGAACAAGCGGTGGAGGAGCAACAGGTGGACTTCATCCGGGAGGTACTGGAAGGGGTGGCTCCGCAGGATATCACGGCCCTGCTCGATGAGTTTAACGAGGAGGAAAGCAAGTACGTCATCGACTTGCTGCCTACGGATATCAGTGCGGAGATTGTCAATGACCTGGACGAGGATGTGCAGGCCCGGTTTCTTCGGAATTTTGCGTCAAACGAAATAGCGGCTTTCGTCAACCATTTGGACTCTGACGATGCGGTGGATATGCTGATGGACCTGCCCGTGAAAACCCGGGAGGAGGTCATCGCGATGGTGGAGAATGCCGAAAAGGCCAGCCACATTGTAGACCTGCTGCGCTATGAGGAGGACGTGGCAGGCGGCCTGATGCAGAAGGAGTTTATCCGGGCCAATATCAACTGGACCATCACCCAGACCATCGAGGAGATTCGCCGGCAAGGAGAAAAGGTGGAAAAAATCTACTCCGTGTATGTGGTAGATGACAGTAACTTCCTCAAAGGCCGCGTTTCGCTCAAACGCATCATTCTAGCGCGGGATGACACCCGTATTTCTGACTTGTACGAGCCTGATATTGAGTCCGTGGAAACCTACCTGGACGAAGAGGAGGTAGCTCAGCTGATGCAGAAGTATGACCTGGATGCCGTACCGGTGGTCAATGTGCAGGGGAAGCTGGTGGGCCGAATCACCATCGATGATATTGTAGATGTAATTACCGAACTGGCCGAGGAAGAACGGAACCTGATGGCGGGTATATCGGAGGATGTAGAGGAGGACGACTCCGTTTGGCGGCTTACCCGGGCGCGCTTGCCCTGGCTTACGGTAGGTATGTTGGGCGGCCTCTTAGGAGCCCAGTTTATTGGCCTGTTCGAGCGGGACATTCTGCTGATTCCGGCCATGTCCTTTTTCATTCCCCTCATCACGGCCACGGGTGGCAACGTGGGCATTCAATCCTCTTCCATTATCCTGCAAAGCCTCGCCAATCCTTCGGCCTTTAGCGAGAGCAATTGGAACCGCTTTTTCAAGGCCCTGCTCGTAGCCCTGCTCAACGGGGTCATTTTAGCGGGGCTAGTATTCGGTATCAATATGCTTTTCGGTCAGGAAGTACGCTTGGCTACCGTGGTTTCCTTGGCGCTGCTTAGCGTAGTACTCTTAGCCTCCTTTATGGGTACCATAACTCCCTTAGTCCTCAACCGATTCGGCATTAATCCTGCCTTGGCCTCCGGCCCCTTTATTACCACCGCCAATGACCTGCTTGGCCTGGGCGTCTACTTTGGCGTAGCCCGGTTGATCTTGAGTAGTTTGTAATGCTTATCTTAGGCTATGCTTGCTCGTTCATAATACCGGACGAGAACATAGGGCATTGGGCCTGCGTTAATTCTATAAACGAGGATATCATGTCATACGATGAATTGTTAGCCGCTGCTCTGGAGCTTTCTCCGCAGGATAAGCTTCGACTTATTAAAGACCTAGATCAACAAGAAGTTGGGCGGCGACTCCAGAAACTCTTGTCTTCATTACGGACGGATGCATTAACAGAAGAAGACATATTAGCGGAAGTAGAATACGCCAGGGAAAAGAGGTACCAACAGCCCAAAGCCTCCGCCTGATTGAAAGTCATCATCGATACCAACATTTGGATTAGTTATCTCATCGGAAAATCTCTTGCACAGCTAACGCCTTTCCTACAGTCTGGAGAAATCGTATTAGCCCTTTCCAAAGAATTAATAGACGAAATATCGGAGGTAACAACTCGCCCAAAACTCCAAAAGTATTTCCCAAAAGAAAGGGTGGTTGAATTATTCTCTTTACTAGATATCATAGGTGAGGAGTATGAGATAACTGCCATCCCTCCCATATGCCGTGACCCAAAGGATGATTTCCTCCTTGCATTAGCTACCGTTTCCAACGCTGACTACCTTGTATCAGGAGATAAGGACCTGCTTGATTTACAAGTTCACCATCAGACCAAAATCATTACTGCCACCCAATTTCTTGAAACCCTGGGAGGTCTAGAGGGCTAGCCTTATTGCCGTTAGTCAACCGAATCTTCACTATTTCTGCCAATGACTTGTTAGGCTTAGGCGTCTACTTTGGCGTAGCCAAGTTGATCCTGAGTAGTTTGTGAGGTGGTAACTTACTCCTTCGTCCTGATGCTATTCTCCACGAATTCCTTGATCACATTATACACTTCTCCCTCCCCCTTTTGAGGTGAGAGCAGCAAGTCGTTGTGATCAGTATCTACCCTACTGAGTCGGGGATTTGGCAATTCCATATCTGGGACCAAGGAAGTGACCCACGAGGCTTTGTCACTGACCAATGCTGAGGTCTTTTCCCATAGCCTACACCCTCGAAGGCTTTGCCAGTATGCTGCATTGGCTAATAGTTCCTCAGGAGTTATTTTCAGAATATCCAATATTCCCTTAAACCAAGGGGTAAGTCCTTCGGGAGTAAGAGTGTAAGGCGCATCGATAAACAAGAGGCACATCCGGTCCGACATCTGCCCAGGCAAACCCACCTTATTACGAATGGTTGGCACCAGAAAGGACAGCGCCCTCGATAAATAATACCCACCCAAACAATAGCCTATGCAAAGGAGGTACTGATGCCGAGTAAAAAGCACTTGCTGAATCTGATACGCAAGGGCTTGTATAATCTGATGAGAGTTAAGCGAGTCGTCAGTTTTAAAATCTCCTAGGTGAGAAGGGTAAGACAAGCCATAGACCGGATACTCGGGAAAGTCAGCCAACAATTTTTCAATCACAAAAGCCCCTTGGGTATCCGGCTGAATGGGTGCATGAATTCTACCTCCCAATCCCTGGATTAGCACTACGGCACAGGAAGCTTCTACCGGTCCTCCCCATTTCAATACATTCGCTAAGGAAGAGGACATGGCTGGTGGATGGAGTTGCGGCTTACTTTTTCAATTTCCTCCTCGGAATAAAGAAAGAATTCAGGGTTCTTCCGGTCATTGACGGGTTGAAACTCTTTAAACTGTATACTGGCATAGTGAAAGCGGGCCCTATCGGCTGGTAAATCACCACCTTCAAGAATCCTTCCTTCCCAACGGTCGATAATGGCCAGACTCTCCCGATTAGGAATGCGGTGTGCCGCGAAATTGCCATAAAAGTGCAAGCCAAAATCTCCTGGTGTTCCATACTTAGGGTGCGCCTGCAGATGCGGATGGTAGCCTATTCGGGCCAGCCCCTGCTGCTGGTCACGTATCACCTCTAGCATTGCCTCTTGCTCTCCCAGACCATCCCAGGGTTCGTCTGCTAAAACCCTCTGTCGCTTGGCATAAGCTTGGGTCAAAACGTCTCGCGACCATGCAGAATTCTTAATCAAAAACACACCCGTATTAAGGAGCATTTGGCCATAGCACTGCTCTTTTGTCCAGCCTAGGGGCCTCAAAAAAGTCTCTGGACATTGGCTAATCAGATCATACCGGGGATCAATAAACTCCGTGAGCGGGATGGACATATTTCCAATAAGGACGTCACTATCTACCCAACACACCCAAGGGTATTCCTCTAGCACCTCGAGAAGGGCTGGAATTTTCTGCCAGCAGGCATGACACCCATCATCTACCTGTTTACCTACTATGAAAGTGTATCCGTGTAGGTCGCAGTACTGCTGATGCCGTACCAGTGCCATCTGCCCCAACCGTTCGTACTTGTACGTAGGGTTAAGGGCAGGGATGGCATGATAGGAAACTAAGGCTACTTCGGATGCAGCCATTACATCAGTCCTTGGTACTGATTCACATACTCCTGATGGGAAATATACTGCGGCTGAAACTGCTGGATGGAGGTTTTCAATGCTGCCGGTACCAAACCTACTGCTACCAAAGACAAGCGGTTCGTCAGGCTGTCTATAGTGGCAAGAGAAGGGCCAAGGTACTTGATAGCATCAGCGAGATTCCCTTCACCACTGGCCTGCACGCGCATCAGCAGCTGATTTTCTGCTTCCTTGATAAGGTAGGAGAAATAGGGATTTCTCAAATCCCGCAGGGCTTCTTGCACCATGGGTTGATTGCCTTGCGGTATAGCAAACTGTACTTGCAAAATGATTTCTGAGTCCATTTTAATAGGGTTAATTCGTTGAACTAAAAGTGAATAAGGTCACTCCCCAAATTTGGGAGTACCCCCCATCTGAACCGAGTAATTCAGGCTCACCTGATCAAGGTTAAAGTCCTTCTGGTCAGACCATTGGAGAGGATCCACGGCATTGAAAGCTAGTAAATCGATGGCTGGGGAATCATCCGTATTGGCGGCTTCTATCATTCCAGGAATCTTTGAGGCGATCCCCACCAATATTCCTGTGATGAGTGCCGCAATGGCAAATCCGGCCCCGCCAGTAAGGATACCTACCAGAATGGTGATCAAAGCGGCGATGATGGCTTCCCATATCGTCAGGTCACTGATGGTAGCATCATGTTCTGTCCAATGATTGGAAGTGGGTTTGCCCTTTGCCTTATAGAATATGGTTTGCTTTCCCTCCTTGGTAGTGTGCAAGGCCAGGTCATAAGAAGCTATGTGTTGGGTAAATGCCCAAATATGGGGGCTTACTGTTACTCGGGTAGTAGCGTCAATGGTCAGAGCACCGTCTGAAGTGGACAACTCGAAGTTTTTCAATTCTGCTTTGTATGACTTACCGTTACTTTTATCCTTTAAGTCAGGAATTGTAATGGGGCCATTGGCCAGTGAAAGTCCTGCTTTGTCAGTTTTCAAAGCGAAATCATCCGTACTTACCCCTTTGTAGACCAGCGGCATAGAAGGCAGCACCATGTCCTGCACAAAGCGGTGTGGAGCTATGAGGAAGCCGGCCCGCGACCCCTTGGGGATCACATTAGGAGAAATTTCTTGTACCAGTCCATCCGCACTACGGTTTTCGGTCATACACAGAATACCCAATATGCTATCGTCCAGGGTGTCATGATCGATGTAGGCATAGCTGGTATAGGTAGGCAATAGCCAGGCGAACTGACCCTTGTCGGCGGTACGGTTCAGATTCACGGTAGCAAACACATGCTCAAAATCAATCAGATGGGCATTGAACCAATTCTGCATAGCCGCCTCTACGTCGTCTTGTATGGCGGAGTAGGGGGTCTTAGGGTCACTAGTACTGGTACCAAAACCATAGCCGCCCATTACGGTCACCTCCTTCTGCCCTCCATCAGCCGTATGTTTTACTTTCAGGTTGTGAAAAGTGCCGGAACCATCCTTGGGCGGATCCGTGTGTGGCACATACTCTAGCTCCACCTCAATCACAAACCTGCCAGGGCCATAAGTGAAAGTAAGCTCATCGCCATTTCGTCCTTTGCCTTTGGCAGTAAAACCCGTAACCGGGGTTTCCATATGAATCAGCTTTCCGCTGCCTCCCTGGGTAATCTTCCAGTCTGAAAAATCACCTGTAACGGTTATCAGATGATTGGTATTGGGGTCCTTAGTGGTTCCCTCAAAACTTTTGGGGGAGGTTTTCTTCCGTTTAATGGAAGCGTTGACATCGGTGACACGGATTCCGAATGCAGTATCCCATCCGTAGGTGTCGGCCTTAAGGCCACTGTCTGAACTGCTCATGGTTATGAAGGGTTAATTTGTATGGGAAATGATAATTCTCGGGTTACCTGAACCTGAGATTGTGGATGACCCGGCCACCCTACTGCACTCACCAATGGAGTTAGTTGGGCCGCAAGCAAGGTATGGTGTAGCAGAATGGCACTGACTTGGCCAGCAGGCACTGCCTCCGGGGAGACCTCTGCCAGCTGGTGGTTGGGTTGCTGGCTACCTGCCACCTTGCAGAGTACGGCTAGTACTCCTTCCGTATCCGGTGTATCGGTGTAAGCATAGTCTACTTCAGCGGGTGTCCAGGCTAGCGAGCTTCCCGCTTGGTCTTCACTGAGAGTCACCGAGGCGAATGCATAAGGATATTGCTCTTGCTGTTTGACCCAGGCCTGTACGCCTGCTATGGCATAGGTGGCGAACTCCTCAAAGTTGCTTTCGGGAAACATTGCCCCTAACACCCTGACCTCAGGGTCTGCTTTGATTTTCAACTGCTGCTGGGTGGCCTGTCCCTCTATTAGTTCCCAATACAAGGAAGCCTCTATGGTAAAATGTCCTTTTTGGAACTCCACAGACTTACTACCGTTATCCAATTTGATTTTGGAACATGGTACAGTAAAATGGATCAGCCTTCCACTCCCTCCTGAGGCAATTTGCCAGGTGCCAAGTTCTCCTGTTACGTGTACCTTGGCAGGAGAGGCATCTACTGTTTCTGAGAATGGGGTACTGACTGCGGGCAACTTTTTGTTGATGGCAGAGATGCGCGTAGCTACCACGGCATCCCACCCATAGGTATCAAGTGTACTCATGGGGTCAGGAAGCTTTTTTCTTGAGGCCCATCTGTAGAGCGCTGGCTAGTTCTACGGACTGTAAAGAATATTCCACATCGGGCCAGGTAGTGCCATCCATGGCCTTTTCTGCAAATCCGTCCATCTTGGGCATATTCTCTTCATCTTCCTTGGCATAGGCCCGTAGCGCATCAATCACTCCACCAATGCCTGCACCTACCGCAGCACCAATAGCAATGCCCAAAAGTTTGAACTTATTGGCCTTGAAAAAGCCAGCAAAACGCTGTGTTTTCTTGGGTTCTTCAAACGACTCCACCGCATCATAAAAAGCCTCCTCTTCCGCATCAGCCTCTTCTTCTGCCGTCTCGGAACTATCCAGAACTGCGGTGTTGATGGTAGCTACCCCGTCTTCACTCAAGTTTGCGGCGGCTTCAGCCACTACTTTGGATAGCACGCCCTCAATGGCAGCTTCTACCGCACCTCCTACTACCGCGCCTAACACGGCTACGCCAATATCAATACCGATACTCTCCCAGATTTCCTTCCATTTCTCCGCTTCACTTTCATTGATACCTATAGAAACAATCGGGCTTTCGTGGTCATGCAGTTGCAAATGGCCTTTCTTATCGGTAACCAAGTTGGAGACCGAGGAATAGGTAACGTCCACGGTATACCCCTCGCTCCAGGTAAACGAGAGCTTAGTAAACCGTATGGTCACGTATCCTTCTCCTACCGAGAAGTTGAAACCGTCCGGGCCAATGGTAGCATCTGTTATTTTTTTGCCTCCTTTGAGGGTAAACGTGTTCAGTTTGAGGCTAGAGACATTGTAGATGGTCATACCGTCGTCACGGCGATCAAAGTCTTGAAGTGACGCATCCTGAAAAAGGTATGTGATTTTGGGAAGGAACATTTGGTCTACCACGCGAGGGGCCGCAATGAGAAACCCAGCATCGGCTCCTTCGGGGATGATGTTCGGGTCTATGATAGGCGCTAGTCTTGGGTTAGTGCGGCCTTCGGTCATAGCAAGCACACCAAACAAACAGTCATCTACCGAAGCGGCCCCATCTGTGTACAGCGCATAGCCCACTTGCGAAGGTTTCAACCAGGCGAAATCACCCGAATCGTCCTCATCATTGAGGTTTACGGAGGCGAATACATGGTTGAAGGTTCCTAGGTTTTTACTAAGCCAATCTTGTAGTACCGCCTGGATGTAGTCCTTGGCATCTTCCACATCGCCCTTGGTTAAATTGACGTTTAACACCCTTACTCCTTTGGCATCATCTATAGTCAGGTCCTGAGTAGTAGCTTGGCCAGGTTGCGGGATGTAGCCCAGATTTACCTCAATGGTGGCATGCCCTTGAAAGTCTCCTGATCCTTCGGTCCCCTTCAGCGTGCCATTGAGCAAGGGTAGGCTCATATGCAGAATGGATCCCGAGCCGCCACTCATTTGCCAGGCACCAAAGTCTCCTTGCACCGTCACCGGGTGGCCTCCGTCTTTAGCATGGCTTCCAGAGAAAGAGGCAGGTGAACTGCCATGGTTGACAATAGCCTGGTTGGCTTCCCGGAAACGGATACCAAACGCAGTATCCCAATCATTAGTGGTAAGCTTATTCATTTTTCTGTAGGGTTAGACTAGGGAAAAGGCAGGCCAGAGCGCTACCCGGTACTTTCCTTCAAAAGACCGGGCAGGCTCAACAGGTCCGTCAAATCCCAAGTGTTAGGAAATAATTAGTCTTTGATGCTGACATTAAGGCCCATTTGCAGAGACTCATTGAGTTCTACACTCTCCAGGGTATACCCCGTCTGGTTAGGCCAGGTGGTAGTGCTTACCGAGTTATCTACAAACTCATCAAGGGTGGGCATTTTGGCCAAATCTTTTTCTGAGTAGGCCTCCAAGATGTCGGGAAGCTTAGCGAGTACCGCACCTACCGCACCGCCTACGGCCATACCCAACAGTTTTCGCCAGTTCCGGCGGAAAAATCCCTTGAATTTGGATACGTACCCTTCTTTGTCGCCAGCAGCAACATCCTCCGAGGCATTCTCTTCCTCTGTAGAATTTACATCATCCAGATTGTCAATTTCATCATCCGCAGGAAAATCACCTCCAAAATCCAATGCGTCAGTGGTTCCTTCTACTCCATCAGCAGCAGCACTTCCGGCTGCTTCAAAACCCTCACCAGCTGCTTCGGCCGCAGGACCTAAGGCTGCACCCAATGCTGCTCCGGCAATAGCCAAGCCTATGCCCTCCACAATACCTACAATGATGTTTTTCCATTTCTCACCAGAGGACTCCGTCACCGTTACGTGCATGTATGGCTTAGAAGTTGTTTTCACCTGGAAATGCTTATTCTTATCCATTTTTAGAGAAGAATCCGCGTTATAGTCGATATGGACGGTGTAGCCGCCATCCTCTCCCCAAGGGAAATGGATGTCATACATCGTCAGCGTCAGAGAAGTAGCATTGGCCTTTAGGGTGAACTTCCCTTTGTCCATAGAGGCATCGTCTATGTTGATGGTGCCGCTACCGTCCTTTTTCTCGGTTTGCAAGGTTTGGAAAGTAACCTTGTTTTTGTTGGTAATCGTAGACCCGTCTTCATCGACTTCAAAGTCATTGGTATCAGCGTTTTTGAACAAGGCCTTAATTCCGGGCAACATGATTTTGCTCATAAACCGCTCTTGGGAGATCAAGAAACCTGCGTTGCAATTATCGGGGATGATATTGGGGGACACCTGATAGGTGAGATTTTTTCCCTTGCGGTCCTCCGTCATAGCCATTACCCCAAAAACATAATCGTCTACGTCAGCACCTACCGCATTGCTTACGCCGTATCCTATTTTGGTAGGCATCAGCCATTGAAATTCCCCTTTGTCAGCCGTAGCATTTACATCGATGGCAGAGAATGTGTGGTTAAAGGAGCTTAGGTTCTTATTGAGCCACTCTTTGAGCGTATCCCTTACATCATCCACAATTTTGGCCTTTACTGCTGCCTCATCCAGATTCACCGACACTATGGTAGCCACAGGATCAGTCTCAGGATGATCAGAGGTATCCCGTGTTTTCAAAGCCTTGTTGGTACCCCCATTATGAGTTTTCGAAGCACCAGATCCTCCAGCCTCTGAGTCCAAATAGTTTAGCTTTACCTCCACTTCGGCAAAGCCATTGAAGTTCATAGATTGACTAGTATTGGTATTGGTAATAGTACTGTTATTGGTAAATGGAAGCTTCAGGCGAACGATGGAACCGCTGCCGCCGTTGAGTTGCCAATCGCCAAAAAAGCCCTTTACATCCATGGGAGGTGTACCACCAAAGCCGCCGCCAGCAGTTTTTCCTTCGTAGCCCTTGGGGGAAGTCTTTTGGGCCACAATCGCTTTGTTAGCATTTTTAAAATTGATCGCGAAAGCCGTATCCCAGTTATTCGTAGAGGCCTTCTGTCCAGTGTCTAATTGTAGAGACATGATTTGTAGAATTTAATTTTGGATTAGAATTGAATGCGATAAAGAATCAGGAAATATTTCCCTGCATATAGAAGCAGTCCTCCAGGGTGCCCGCCTTCACCGTGACGTCATTACCCCAGCTTACTACCTTGGCCGTAGCCGATCTTAGGCTTCCGCCCATATTGCTACCAGAAAGGCTAGAACCTACCCCAGATTCCACTCCGGCGAGTACCGCAGCAATGATGGCAGCTCCAATAGCCCCCAGACCCAGCAGGTAGTCGTACCATGGTACATCAGCCGAGTGATGGGTACTCGGGTTGGGGTCCTTGTCAAAGGAGATTTTTTGCGTGCTAGCATCGTACTCCAGCTTATTTTCTACCGTAGATCCGTAGTTCAAGTAGGCATTGGGCATATCCAGATATACCGAGCCCTTAGCCACATTCTTGATCTTACCAGAGTCGATGGTGATGTCCATCGAGGTCATTTTAGGGTAGTAAGTGATGGCTGCTACCTGCACACCATCCAGGTCAAAATCTTTGGCCAGCGAAATCTTGCCGCTACTGTAAGAGAAGTTATCCAACGACGCGTTGGAGAAAGCATCGGGTAGAGCCGGCATGATGATATGCTCTAGGAACAAATCACCAGACATGGCGAAGGTGACGTCATGGTCACTAGGAATAAGCCCAGAATCTATATTGGTACCTGAGGACGGAAGGTCCCCTTGAGTGGTCATACTGAGGACAGCCAGGTAGCCTTTGGTGCCCCCCTGGGGCACATGATAGCTGTATCTGGACTGAACAGGTTCTAGCCAAGCAGGCACTCCGTCGCCGCTGATGCCTACTTGAGCAAAAATGAAGCTTATCTTATCATTATTATCTACCAGAACCCCTGCGAGAGCCTGTCCCAATTGTCTGGCAAATTTCGTGTGGTGAGGGTCCGTTTGGCCTATTAGGGATATTCCTCCCTCTGACCGCTGTTGGCCGGCCGGCGTTACCTTATGAATTTCGAATTGGAGCTTTTTCCCTTCGCCATGTACCGAGGAGGGAATAAGGGCAAGATTGACCTCATAGGTGAGGGTAATGCCTGCTAAATCTGTCTTCTTCTCTTCTTTCCCCTTAGGCCAGGCATGGCCAACAATAATGGGGATCTCAATATGAATATCCGTGCCCGATCCTCCTACGATTTTCCAGGCACCAAAATCTCCTTGCCCTAGGTAATCACCAGAAAAACCGTCTTCCCATCCTGTATTGAAATTCATGACCAATTTAGAAGCATTATCGGATAGCTTCCGATTCACCTTGCCTTGGTCGATGACCGAGACCGTGTCCCATCCATTTAAGTTCATGGCTATTCAGATTAGATTTGTTGAATGTTTATTAGCAATAGAGGCTACACGAAAAATTATAGTGCAGCAGAAGGATAGACTTAAGCTGAGACCGGAGATCAGGAAAGGTCTCCTTGCATGTAAAAGCAGTCATTGAGCACACCCGTTTTCACACTCACTCCATCACCCCAGCTCACTACATTGGCGGTGGCAGAGCGAAGACTCCCGGCTATATTATCCGTAGCCAGTCCTGCCCCTACATGGAGTTCTACCGCGTCCGTTACCGCCGCTATCAGTGCATCACTGATAGAACCAATGCCCAATAGGTAGTCGTACCAAGGGATATGGGCTGAGGAGTGCTTCTGCGGATGAGGATCTTTATCAAAGGAGATACGCTGGGTACTAGCGCTGTACTCTAGCTTGTTTTGCAGCGTGGTAGCAAAGGATATATAGGCATTGGGTAGGTGTAAATCAGCTCTACCCGACGAGTCATTTTTTATCTTATCGGAGTCGATCGAGATAGTCATTGAGGTGATGACTGGGGTATAAGATGTGCCACTCACCTGGGTAGAATCCAGATCAAAGTGTTTGCTAAGAGTGATTTTTCCATCAGCATAGGAGAAATCATCCAACGTGGCGTGCTTGAAAGCCCCGGGGAGCACAGGCAGGTAGATATGTTTCAGGAACAAGGCACCTGATATGGCGAAGGACAAAGGATATTTTTTGGGAAGGATGGCTGACTCGATATTGGAACTCAATCCAGCAATATCCTTATCACTGGTCACGCTAAGAATTGCCAAAAATGACTCCGCCTCGCCCAATGGCTGATGGTAGCTATATTTGGTTTTTACAGGCCTCAGCCAGACCGGCAAGGAACTCCCTCCAGCCCCCACCTCAGCAAACACAAAGGTGATCTTATCCTTATTTTGAGTAAGGAGACGGGCCACGGCCATACCCAAAGCTTCTGCATACTTTGAACCTGATGGAGCCTGGGTTGCGATCAGGGTAATATCCCCCTGCTGAGGATTTTCTCCCGTTTTGTTTACTTGCCGGATGTCGAAGGTTAGTTTACTCCCTTCCTGAGGAACCGTAGCAGGGATGAACTTTAGATTGACCTCAAAGGTCAACTCATACCCAGCCACCTCTGTCTTCTTATCTGGATACTTTACATCCCAAACCTCCCCGGATTTGATGGGAATCCTAAGGTGTAGATCGTCCCCTGAGCCACCGCTGATCCACCAAGAGCCAAAAGTCCCTTTAGCTTTATAGGTTCCAGAAAAACCTTCTTCCCAAGTGGTATCAAAATCCATAATCAAGTGAGAGGTATTCTCCTTGAGTTTTTGATTGGCCACATCAGCTTGTATGATCGAAACCGTGTCCCATCCATTCAAAATCATAACTATAGGGGTTAGATGAATCTTTGTTGCTCAGCCTGGTACCGAATCAAGTCCAGTGACACTAGGTTGAATTGATGATCCAAAGGTATTGGGAGGGCCTACGGGGCAAACCGATGGGAAGTGGGGGCTGGGTAATCACGTAGTTCTACGCGGTAGCCCTCGGGAATTGGGGGATTACCTGAAGACAATATGCAAGACCTCAACCAATCACGCATATTGACATATCCAAAATAGCCGAGGTCGGAAATTTGGGACACCGTTACCTTCTGACTTGGCTGGATTTTAAGTTATTTTTCAAAAATGAAAACCTTAATCAAATCATGACCTTTCAAGCACGAATTGATACCTGGCTGGATGTAAAAACCCATAGCTACAATTACAATGAGCTCTTTCCCAACAGTAATCAGGGAAACTACAAATCGGCATATGCGGTGAAGCCTTCGGACCTCGCCCACCTTGCCCAACACTCTGACCAAGTAACCGAGCTCACTTTCCATCTGGGAGCAGAAAACAATACGCTGACTCCCTTTCTACAATACGGTCCCGATCTGGAAGCGCATTCTATTTTACTAGAATTGGCGCCCAATGAAACTCTTCCTCAGGCATCCCCTAACAGCGCTCTGACACAAAATTCTATGGAGGTGAGCATCACGGCGGCAGATAATATGATCAAAGATCTGTACGGCAAGGATATGCACCAGGCCGTGTGCACCAAGTCATCTCGGGATATTGTCAAAAATTATCGATTCAAAAATGACGTAGCTAATATCGCGGGAAAGCTGCCCCAAACTACCCACCTGCATTTCTGGTTCGGGATTTATTCTAAAGAGGAACTGGAACTGGGGGCTAAGGAGAACTTGGAGGTTTCCAATTTTCCCGTACTGAATGTGATTCTTAGCAAATCCGAAAGTGTCTATTCGGATAATCTGCCCTTCGACTTCTCGGTTCCTTGCCCGCCCGTTTGCCCACCTGACATTTTCCTATAATCCCTTAGGTCTCCAGCCTTCCTACTATGGTCAACCTGTTCCTTATACTTGGCGAAGTGTCTACCTTTGCCGCCCTATTGCCCATACTGGCGGGCATCAAAAGCTGGGGCTACCATGGCCCTACCCGACGGGCCGTATGGCTAATCTGCGTTACCATCTTTGCCGCGGAACAATTAGCTAGGTACTACTGGCTCAGGAAGGAACCCAACTTGTGGGTATATCACTCGCTAGCCCCCTTACTGGCAGTAGGCTGGTGTTGGGTGTATCATCAAAAACTAAGGCCAGTCCTCCCCTCTAGGGTTGTACTGGCTTTAGGTGTCCTGTTCATCCCTTTGGCGATTGCCAACGCCCTGTGGTGGCAGCTGCCGGCCGCCAATGCTTTCAATAGCAACGTAACCACTCCCCTCTCGGGCATGATGGTTATTTTTGCTTTGATCTATTTCAGACTCCAATTCACCAGCAAACCTCTTGCCCCCATCAAGGGCAATTATATGCTGTGGATCAACAGCGCGAACCTCCTCTACTGGGCCGGTAGCCTGTTCTTGTTCGTCATTACCCAATATCTGGTGCAAGGCGACAACATAGGCACGGTTGCCTTCGTGCTCAATGCCTGTTTCAATCTCATCAACATGGCCTTGCTCGCCATCGCATTATGGATGAAGCCACCGAATCCGTAGGCCTGCTTGAGCTTACCATTATCGCCATGCTAGGCATGTTCTTCCTGGCCGGGGCGATCATCGTCTTTTTCATAATGTACCAGCGGCGCTTGCTAGTACAGCAAGCGGCCCATCAGCGGGAGTTGCTCCGGGCCAGTTTGGAGAGCCAGGAACGAGAACAGCAGCGCATGGCAAGGGAGCTACACGACGGCGCCGGAGTGATGATCAGCACCACCCAGCTATACCTGCAGCAGCTTCGCATGAAACCGGACAGCCCGCAAAGCGGCGAATGGCTTACCCGTGCCGAAAACCTGCTCAACGATACGGTAGGCAACATCGTGGCCATTGCCCAGAACTTACAACCCGCAGAACTGGAATCCCTGGGCCTGGCGGGCGCTTTGCAGGAGCTCGTACGCAGAATGGAATCCAGCGAACGCTTTACCTTTCAGGTGCAGTTGCAACCTGTTCCTGATTTAGCACCAGAGCGAGCCTTACTGCTCTACCGTATGGCTCAAGAACTCCTCAACAATGCTTTCAAACACGCTCAAGCCACTACCCATACGGTGACGCTTAGCACACAAGGCCAAACCCTCACGCTACTGATAGCGGACGACGGCGTCGGATTTGACCCTGAGCATTTACCCCATACCGAAAAACGACAAGGAATGGGCCTCAAAACCCTGGAAAGCCGGGCCAACTTGCTAGGCGGGAATTTAGTGCGAAAGTCCGCACCCGGTCAGGGTACCCAAACCACCATCACCGCTCCTCTTTCTACCCACACCCCATGAACGAAACGATAAAAATCATTCTGGCAGACGACCACGCTATTTTCCGACAGGGTATTCGTATGCTGCT
>JBCBHI010000001.1:0-27262 GCA_038525885.1 Bacteroidota bacterium | reverse complement strand
GTCAACAAGCTGGGAAAGCAGATTGATACCTACTATGTGACCAAAGCCTTGCAGTTATATTTGGAAGGTGTGAGCTACCGGGAGATAGAGCGAATCCTGGGAGTGAGCCATGTAAGTGTGATGAATTGGGTGAAAAAATACAAAGTAAAGGCACCCGAAAATCACAACTATCGACCAACCTACAAAGTGTTGAATCATAATGAATTAGGTGAGTTTTTTGCCGAAAAGAGTAACCTGTCAGGAGCCGGTATGATGATCACCGAATTAGGGGACAAGTATATGCTCATTAAATGGGAGCGGTTTCGAGAGTAGCTATAGTATTAGCAAAAATGTATTGATGTATTCGGTCTTAGGATTATTCTGCTCACCTTGGTTTCAGCGAATCGGAGGCCTCCTCTCTCTAAACCTGAAGACCGATTACGCACATGAAATCGTTAAGACTATTTGTTGTAGGGTGCGTGCTGCTGCTATTATCCAGTACTGTAAGCATAGCCCAAGATCAAGAACCCGACTATGGCTACAAGGCCATTACCCTAAAGGTAAGCGAGGACGGATCGAAGTACATTCGATTCATCAACTGGCATCAGTTTTGGCTCACTGCCCAAGACCATGCACTTACCGATGAACTCACCGTCCGCCCAAGTCTGCGCCGGTCCCGTTTTCTACTCTACGCGCAGATCTCTCCCAAATTTCTGATTCTTACCCACTTTGGCATCAACAGCCTGGGGGCAGATCAACTCCAAGGCATTGGGCAGGGACGTCCGCAGTTGTTTATGCACGATGCCTGGGTGGAGTACGAAGCGATCAAGAAGAACTTGTATGTAGGGGGCGGGCTGCACTACTGGAACGGAATTTCCCGGCTTACCAACCAGAGTACGCTCAACTTCCTGCCTCTGGATATGCCGCGGTTTAACTGGCCTACCATCAATACCACTGATCAATTTGCTCGCCATATAGGCATTTATGCCAAGGGCAAGCTGGGTAAGCTGGACTACCGCGTGGCGGTAAACGAGGCCATGACTAACAACGTGGATGCTACCCGGGCAGTCAATGCAGATTACTCCACCATCAATGCCAAGGCCCTCACCTTCGGTGCCCAGGGTAGCTACATTGTACAAGGATACTTCAACTACCAGTTTTTGGATCAGGAGAGCAACAAGCTCCCCTATATGGTAGGTACCTACTTTGGGAAGAAGAAAGTATTCAACATCGGGGCAGGATTCTACACCAATCCAAACGCGGCTATCACGCTCACAGATGCAAACCAGCCGCTGGATGCTACGCTCACGGACCCCGCAGCCATCCTGGCGGATGTACAGTCCAAGACGGACTCGCACAACGTAAACCTGTTCGGATTTGATGTATTTTATGACAGCCCTATAGGCAACCGAGGGGCGGCTATTACGGCCTACGCCGTGTATTATGACTACGATTTTGGCCCTAACTTCCTCTACGCCCGTGGCGAGACCATTGGCTCTGGGGGCACCGTCTTTTCACAAGTGGGTTTCTTAACCCCTGGAGACGGAGTGCGCCATCGCTTGCAACCCTACGTAACGGGCAGCCTGCGCATGCTGGATCAGTTCCAGGATTCAGAGAATTACGAGAATACCTCTGCAAGTACCCTTGGGGTAGGGCTCAACTATTTGCTTAACGGACATAACTCCAAGCTCACCTTGGAGTGGCAACATAATACCAATGCTGTGAGCGGCACCGGGTCTGATCTGGGGCGCTTGCAATATGTAATCTTCTTATAACCTAAAAATCACAAGCATATGAGTAAGGGAGAAGGTAAAGACTTGAAAGGATACTGGACCACAAACATCCGGTATCTAGTCATCCTCCTGAGTGTTTGGTTTGCGGTGAGCTACGGTTTTGGCGTGCTGCTGGTAGACCAACTCAACAACGTCCAACTGGGCGGTTTCAAGCTGGGTTTCTGGTTTGCCCAGCAGGGATCCATCTACGTATTCGTGATCCTCATTTTTGTATATGTGTATCTGATGAACCGCTTGGACAAGGCGCACGAGGTAGACGAAGAATAAACCACTGAAACAGACACTATTATGGACGTTCAAACTTGGACATATATCATTGTAGGAATCACTTTTGCCCTGTACATCGGCATTGCCGTGTGGTCTCGGGCAGGCTCTACCAAAGAATTCTACGTGGCTGGCGGTGGTGTGCACCCCCTGGCCAATGGCATGGCCACGGCGGCAGACTGGATGTCGGCCGCCTCCTTCATCTCCATGGCCGGGCTTATTTCCTTTATGGGCTATGACGGCTCCGTGTACCTCATGGGCTGGACTGGTGGTTACGTACTCCTGGCGCTTCTGCTGGCTCCTTATCTCCGGAAGTTCGGAAAGTTTACCGTGCCCGATTTCATTGGAGACCGCTACTACTCCAATACCGCCCGTACAGTAGCGGTGATCTGCGCCCTGTTCGTATCCTTTACCTACGTGGCAGGTCAGATGCGCGGTGTGGGCGTGGTGTTCTCTCGCTTCCTGGAAGTAGACGTAACCAACGGCGTACTCATCGGGATGGGCATCGTGTTTTTTTATGCCGTACTGGGCGGCATGAAAGGGATTACCTACACCCAGGTGGCTCAATACTGTATTCTCATTTTCGCCTTTATGGTACCGGCCATTTTTATCTCTATTCAGCTGACGGGCAATCCTATTCCTCAGCTGGGTTTTGGTGGCAACGTAGTCGGTACGGATGTTTCCTTGCTCGATAAGCTAGACGGACTGCACGAAGAGTTGGGTTTTGCGGCCTATACGGACGGTTCTAAGTCCATGATCGACGTCTTCTGTATCGTAGCTGCCCTGATGGTAGGTACTGCCGGGCTTCCGCACGTGATTGTGCGCTTCTTTACTGTGCCTAAGGTAAAAGATGCCCGGGTTTCTGCTGGGTATGCCCTGGTATTCATTGCCATCCTGTACACTGCGGCTCCTGCCGTAGCGGCCTTTGCCCGTACCAACCTCATCGAGACCGTAAGGGATCAGCCGTACTCTTCCATGCCTACTTGGTTTACCAAATGGGAAGAAACGGGCCTGCTGGGCTTTGAAGACAAAAACGGGGATGGCAGAATTCAGTATGTGGCAGACCCCGCTGCTAACGAGCTTACGGTAGACCGCGACATCATGGTTTTGGCCAACCCTGAAATTGCCAATCTGCCCAGCTGGGTTATCGCCCTGGTAGCGGCTGGTGGTCTGGCAGCTGCGCTCTCTACGGCGGCAGGCTTGCTATTGGTAATCTCAGCCTCCGTATCTCATGATTTGATTAAGAAACAATTCGCTCCCGACATGAGCGAGCGCAGTGAATTATGGATTGCTCGTATATCGGCTGCCTTTGCGGTGTGTGTGGCAGGCTACTTCGGTATCAACCCACCAGACTATGTCGCGGCGGTGGTAGCGCTGGCCTTTGGCCTGGCGGCCTCCTCGTTCTTCCCCACCATCATGATGGGTATTTTCTCCAAGCGAATGAACAAAGAGGGAGCTATTGCGGGAATGGTTTCTGGCCTGTTGGTGATGTGTTTCTACATCCTGCGCTTCAAGTTCAACGTCTTTGGTGATACCACCGCTGAAGACTGGTGGTTTGGCATCTCTCCTGAAGGCTTCGGGGTAGTAGCCATGCTGGTCAACTTTGTAGTGGCCCTGGTCGTGATGCGTTTCACCGCTCAGCCACCACAGGATGTACAAGATCTGGTGGAGGACATTCGCCACCCTAGCGGGGCTAAGCAGCCCGCTGCGGTTCACTAAGTGTATCCACAGGTGTTCCCGGAGGAGAAGGTTTCTCCTCCGGGTCATTTTTTCTCCTCGAAATGAGCAGTTCAAACCGCCCTTCTAGTTATTCCGCTCCCTCTGACGATCGTTGGCAGGATTTGCTATTTTCAGGTCCTGTGTCCAAGAAAACATCAAATAAACGCGGGCTTGTGCCCCGACTCCTGGCCGTATTTGGCTTACTTCTGGTGAGTATCAATCCGCCCCTCCTTTCCATTTTCAATCGTCTGGATTTTGTGGGTGGCTTTCCTGTGCTGTACTTCTACATTTTCCTGGTTTGGATAGTAGTTATAGTGGCCTTGGCAAGAATTGTTCGTACCTCTATCAAGGAAACCGATCCTGAAGAAGAATGAACAACCTGGGGTGGGTCATCGGCTTTTCGGTAGGGTATCTTTCCTTGCTATTCGCCTTGGCATGGTGGGGAGAACGCCGTGCTCAGCGGGGCCGAAGCCTGGTAAACAACCCCTACGTCTATGCTCTTAGCCTGGCGGTGTATTGCACTGCCTGGACCTACTATGGCTCCGTGGGCCGTGCGGCCAACAACGGCATTGAGTTCCTTACCATCTACTTGGGGCCTACGCTCACCGCACCCCTCTGGTGGATTATTTTGCGCAAGGCCATTCGCATTTGCCGGGTGCAGCGTATCACCACCCTGGCAGACTTCATTTCTGCCCGCTATGGGCAAAGCCTGCGCCTCAGCTATCTGGTGACTATCGTGTGCGTACTGGGTATTGTGCCCTACATTGCCCTACAACTCAAAGCTATCGGCTCCAGCTTCGAAATTCTTACCTCTTCCACCCTGATAGCCCAGTCTACGGGCGCTTGGTACCAGGACTCCTCCTTTTATATCACGCTGGTGTTGGGCGTGTTCATCATCATTTTCGGTTCCAAGCCGCTGGACGTTACCCGCAACCACGAGGGTATGGTGGTGGCCGTAGCCTTTGAGTCTATCGTCAAACTGGTGGCCTTTCTCGTGGTAGGGGCCGTCATCACCTTTGGATTGTTTGATGGCTTTGGCGACCTGTTCCGGCAGGCCCAGGCCCAGCCGGCCTTGCAGCAGCTATTCCTGATGGACGAAGAGGTAGGGTTCTCCCGCTGGTTTTGGATGCTAATGGCCAGCATGTTTGCTTTCTTATTACTGCCTCGGCAATTTCAGGTAGCGGTCCTGGAAAACCGCAAGGAAAGTAACATTCGGAAAGCCATCTGGCTGTTCCCCTTATATCTACTGCTGATCAATATTTTTGTATTACCCATCGCCTTTGCCGGCCGGCTTACCTTCCCCTTGGGCGATGTAGATGCCGATACTTTTGTACTGACCTTGCCCCTGTGGGCCGACCGGGATGGCTTGGCCTTGCTGGCCTATCTGGGTGGTTTTTCTGCCGCTTCCTCCATGATCATTGTGTCTACCATTGCCCTTAGCCGCATGATCAGCCACAACGTACTAGTTCCCTACCTGGTAAGCTCCAAACCCCTTACCCAGCGGCTAGGCAGCTACTTTGGGCGTATCCTCATCGCCAGCCGCCGGGTCAATATTATTCTGCTCCTGTTGCTAGCCTATTTGTACCACCATTGGGTAGCGGGCAGCTATTCCCTAGTGTCCATTGGGCTTATCTCCTTTGCGGCCGTGGCGCAATTTGCCCCGGCTCTGCTGGGAGGTATGTACTGGAAGGGCGGTACCAAGCTAGGCGCTACTGCGGGTATTATGATTGGCTTCCTCATCTGGGGATTCACTCTGGTGTTGCCCACCCTGGTAGGGTCAGGGTTGATGGGCGAGCGACTCATGCAGGAAGGCTTGTGGGGCATTTCTCTTTTGCGTCCCTATCAGTTTTTGGGCTTAGAGTCCATGGAACCCATGGCCCACGGGGTGTTTTGGAGCTTGTTCTGGAACCTGGGAGCTTACGTGATTGTCTCCGTTTTCACTTCCCCTAGTAGCAAAGAGCAGAACCAGGCAGAAGTATTCATAGAGGTATTCAAATATTCGGAAGCCTATGATTCTTCCATTGGCTGGAAGGGCCGTGCCTCGGTAGATGAAATCCGCCGCCTGCTGGAACAGTTTCTGGGCCATGCCCGCAGCCAGGAGATTCTGGCCGCCTTTGCCCAAACCTACCAGGTAGACTGGAATGCCCAAACTGTGGCCGATGCCCGGTTGGTCAACTATGCCGAACGTATGCTGGCCGAATCCATGGGAAGGGCTTCGGCGAGGGTGCTGCTGGCCACCACGCTGAAGGAAGAGGAAATCACCATGGAGGAGGTGCACAATCTACTGCGCGAGTCTCAGCATCTGGTATCCATCAACCAAGAGCTACGGCAGAAATCCGAAGCATTGCGTGAAGCTTCCGAAGCCCTACAGCAAGCCAACACCCAGCTCAGGTTATTGGATGCCCGCAAGGACGATTTCATCTCCACCGTTACCCATGAGATGCGCACCCCGCTTACGGCCATCCGCGCGATGTCCGAAATATTGGCGGATAATCCGGACCTTGAAGGGGAGGAGCGGGATCAGTTTCTGAATACCATCATCAGCGAGACCGAACGGATGAACCGTTTGATTTCGCAGGTGCTCGATCTGGAGAAATTGGATTCCGGGAAAATGTCGCTGCATATGACCAGTATCCAGCTCAATGAAGTGATGCACGAAGCCGTAGAATCCTTCCGTCAGGTGATTAAGGAGAAGAAAATAGCGCTTCAGGTAGACTTGCAGGGCTCCCTGCCCCCAGTATATGCCGACCGCGACCGCATGACGCAAGTAGTGCTCAACTTGCTGTCCAATGCAGTAAAGTTTGTGGAGGCCGGGCTTGGGAAAATTGTGATTACTTCCTACTACATAGATGGAGAAATCCGCGTGCGGGTGTCTGATAATGGCAAAGGCATTGCCCCCGAAATTCAGTCGCTTATCTTCGATAAATTCTATCAGGTAGAAAACCAAACGGTACGCAAACCCATCGGTAGTGGCCTGGGGCTGGCAATCTGCCAACGCATTTTGCTCCGGCATCAGGGCCGCATCTGGGTAGAAAGCACCCCCGGTGAAGGCGCGCGTTTTAGCTTTGCCTTGCCTGCCCAACCTGTTGGTAAACCCGCAAACCCCACTGCGCCATGAGCACGAAAGTTTTGATCGTAGACGATGAGCCTAATATTCTGATGTCCCTGGAATTTCTGATGAAAAAAGGGGGCCATCAGGTGTTCATTGCCCGCGATGGTTCCGAAGCCATGGAGATCATCGACCGGGAGGAACCTCACATCATCGTGCTGGATATTATGATGCCCGAGGTAGACGGATATGAGGTTTGCAGTTATGTAAAAAATCATAACACTCTGCATGCCACCAAGGTGATTTTCCTCACCGCCAAGTCCAAAGAATCGGATGTAGAGAAAGGATATGCGCTGGGCGCGGATTTGTATTTGACCAAGCCGTTTTCTACCCGGCACCTGATGGATAAAGTAAAGAAAATGGATAAAGAACGTAAAGGATAGCACCTATGAACCTACCAACACACTACCTGGGACTCCGGGTGGAAGAAACCGAAGCGGGGAAGTTTTCCCGGTCCATTAAAGACCTGCCGCTGGCAGAGCTGCCCAGTTTCGAAGACGAAGTCACCATACGGGTGCACTATGCCGCACTCAACTATAAGGACGGCCTCTCTGCCACGGGTAACAAAGGGGTCACCCGCAACTACCCCCATACCCCCGGGATCGATGCCTCGGGAGTTGTGGTTGCCTCTAAACATCCTGACTTTCAAGAGGGGATGTCGGTGATTTGCACCAGCTACGATTTAGGCATGAATACCTCCGGAGCTTTTGCCGAGTACATCCGGGTGCCAGGTAGCTGGGTGATTCCCATGCCCCAGGGCTATGACTTGCGAGAGAGTATGGTACAAGGCACTGCGGGGCTCACTGCGGGTTTGGGACTATACCAAATGGAGCGTATGGGCCAAAACCCTGATATGGGACCTTTGCTCGTCACCGGGGCCTCCGGAGGTGTAGGGAGCTTGGCCGTAGCTATTTTCTCGCAGGCAGGCTATGACGTGTGGGCGGTAACCGGATCTGCCGATGCCCATGACTACCTCCGTGGCCTTGGGGCCAAAGAGATCCTTGCTCGGGATGAGGTAATTGATACCTCTGGTCGCCCCATACTGAAAGCCCGCTGGGCGGGTGCTCTGGACACGGTGGGGGGCGATATGCTTGCCTCCGTGATTAAAGGGACTAAGTCCTATGGCAATGTGGCCGTTTGTGGCTTGGTGGCTTCGCCCAAATTTGACGCCAGTGTATTCCCCTTCATCCTGCGGGGTGTGAACGTACTGGGCGTAGAGTCTGCGGAGCACCCCATGGCTGTGCGCAAAGCGGTGTGGGACAAGTTGGCCACTAGCTGGCGGGTGCCCATGGTAGAGGGAATGTACACCGAAACGGATTTGGACACGCTGAGCGAAGCGTATATTCCTGCCATTTTGGAAGGCAAAACCAAAGGAAGGGTGTTGGCCAAACTAGTGTAATGCGATAAGGTACCCCGGAGGGAATGAGGTAATGCCACCGGCCTGCAAGGCAGGAGGTGTGGATCCAAATCTTATCCCTCACGGGCAGCCATAAAAATTATACGGGAAGTTCAGGAGGGCTGAAAAGTGGAATATGTATGGCTTCGAATTCTCGCTTCTCACTTCACGCTTCTGACTTCTATTTTTTACAAAACCTGAAAACGAAAAACGACATGTGGAGAATTAACACCTGGGAAGACTACCAGCAGGCCTATGCCCGCAGTGTTGAAGACCCTGAAAGCTTTTGGGCTGAAATGGCCGAGCAATTTACTTGGCGTAAGAAATGGGATAAGGTGCTGGAATGGGATTTCCATGCTCCGGAGGCTAAGTGGTTTCTGGGGGGTAAGCTCAATATCACTGAGAACTGCCTGGACCGTCATCTGGAAACCCGGGGCGACCAGACGGCCATTATTTGGGAACCGAATGAGCCTGGGGATGATCCCATCTCTCTCACCTACCGCCAGCTATATCAAAAGGTGTGTCAGTTTGCCAATGCGCTGAAGGCCCAAGGCATTAAGAAAGGCGACCGGGTGTGCATATACCTGCCCATGATACCTGAAATGGCCGTGGCCGTATTGGCCTGTGCCCGGGTGGGTGCCGTACACAGTGTGGTGTTTGCCGGATTCTCCTCCTCCGCTTTGGCCAGCCGCATCAACGATGCCAGCTGCAAAATGGTCATCACTTCCGATGGTAGCTACCGGGGAGGCAAAACCCTGGGGCTGAAAACCATTGTGGATGACGCGCTCAAAGAAACTACCTCGGTAGAGAAGGTGATTGTGGCCGAGCGCACGGGCGAATCCGTCACGATGGAGTCGGGGCGCGATGTATGGTGGGAAGATGCTATTCATGGGCAGTCGCCGGAGTGTGAGGCCGAGGAGATGGACAGCGAAGACCTGCTCTTTATCCTCTACACCTCCGGTTCTACCGGTACCCCCAAGGGCATGGTGCATACCTGTGGCGGCTACATGGTATACACCAACTATACCTTCCGCAATGCCTTCCAGTACAACGAAGGCGATGTCTACTGGTGTACCGCAGATGTGGGTTGGATCACTGGGCATAGCTACATTCTTTACGGTCCCTTGACTGCGGGAGCTACCAGCCTGATGTTCGAAGGGGTACCTAGCTACCCGGATATGGGGCGTTTTTGGGACGTGTGCGACCGCCACAGCGTAAACATATTCTACACAGCCCCTACGGCCATCCGGGCCCTGGAAAAAGCCGGATTGGATGTAGTGAAGCGGGCCAAGCTGGATACCCTGCGCGTATTGGGTTCGGTGGGCGAACCCATCAACGAGGAGGCCTGGCACTGGTACGATGACCACATCGGGAAGAACAAATGCCCCATTGTGGACACCTACTGGCAAACCGAGACGGGCGGTTTTATGATCTCGCCCATCGCCCACGTGACCAAGACCAAGCCTACCTTTGCCACCTTCCCCATGCCCGGTGTGCAGCTAGCGGTAATGGATGCTGAGGGTAACGAATTGGAGGGCAACGATGTGGAAGGCCGGCTGACTGTGAAATTTCCTTGGCCTAGTATGGCTCGTACCGTATACGGCAACCACCAACGCTACAAGGACACCTACTTCAGCACCTTCCCGGGTAAGTACTTCACCGGAGACGGCTGCCGCCGGGATGAGGACGGCTACTACCGCATCACTGGCCGGGTAGACGATGTAATCATTGTAAGCGGGCACAACCTCGGCACGGCCGAAATAGAATCCGCCATCGATGAGCACAAAAACATTGTAGAGACCGCCGTGGTAGGCTACCCGCACGACATCAAGGGCCAAAGTGTATACGCCTATGTAACCACCTACCACGACATCGAAGACGAGGTGGCTTTCCGTAAGGAGATTCTGGATTTGGTGTCTAGCACCATTGGGCCCATCGCCAAGCCAGAGAAGATCCAGTTTGTAAGTGGGCTGCCCAAAACCCGTTCCGGCAAGATCATGCGCCGTATCCTTCGCAAAATCGCCGAAGGAGACACTTCTAATCTGGGTGATATCAGTACCCTGCTAAACCCCGGAGTAGTAGAAGAAATCAAAGCCGGGGCATTGTAACCCATCAGTGGTAGCACGACTTCAAGTCGTGTCACCACTACCAAGCTGCATAACCATCGGCCATAGAATAAGGGAAGCTTTCGGGCTTCTCTTTTTTAGCTCAAAAAGTTTCATTTTTTGAAACTTTTTGAGCTTCTTCCCCCTTATGAAGGTGCATGTGATAAAGGAGTTAACCCTGTTCCGATTCGTACAGCAGCATGCTTCTAGTAAAGCGGGTATTGATATTTGGCGAAACCTAGTTCCTATAGCTGATTGGGAACAGCCATTAGATATTGTAGCCACTTTTGGTAGTGCCGACATTTTAGGTAAAGGCAGTAACCGAGTGGTTTTTAATCTAGGAGGGAATAAGTATCGGTTGATTTGTGGCTATTGGTTTGGCAGACGCAGAGTTCACTTATATGTAAAATGGATCGGGACTCATGCTGAATATGATAAGCTATGCGAAAGTGGCAATCAGTATACAGTTGATGCATTTAAAGGCGAATAACTATGGCAGCCCTAAAATATACCGTGATCAAGGACGATAAACAGTACTTCAGGTATTGTGATGCTTTTGAGAAACTATCCCAATCAGGAAATAAGAACCATAGAGATGAAATAGAACTGCTTGAACTGCTAATTCACAGTTATGAAAAGGAAATGCCCGAACCTGAGGCGATGGATCCCATTGATTTGATTCAAGCATTAATGAAGGACCATGGGCTAAAGGCGATAGACTTAGTAGATATCCTAGAACTAAGCAAAGGGACGGTCTCGAAAATCCTGAGTAGGCAAACGGGCCTGTCGAAGAACAGCATTCGAAAACTTGCCAATTATTTCAAGGTTTCCCAGGAAGTGCTCAATCAACCCTATCCATTAGTTAGTGATTCTGTGAAGGTAGAAGATTGATCACCTGTACATTTTAATAGTAAGAACTGTAGAACTATCCTACCCTTTTCAATTAAACTGATCTCAAGGTAGCTTTCTGGTCAGTATGCCCTATCAAACAGAAGGCAAACCAGTGGTAGTAAGACTTTAAGTCGTGTCACCACTATCAAGTTGCAGAATCATCGATTTTGGCATAAGGGAAGCTTTCGGGCTTCTCTTTTTCATTTCCTCCCCTGTGCTGGAAGTTACTTCCTGCACGGGCACAATTACGGAACTTAGTTCCGTCATGGTAGATGAAGAGTTTTCTCCAGCACCAAGTGTAACCCAGCGCTCTCTAAGCCTTCTTTGAATACTCGTGTTAAAAGCCGATTACCTATACTGCTTCGCAAAAGCTGCCGGTGACATCCCCACCCACTTCTTGAAAAGTCGGGAAAAATATGGATAGTCCACATACCCCAGGGTTTCGGCAATCTCCGTAGTGGGGGTGGCGGTTTGTACTAGCATCCGTTTGGCCTCTAGGATGACCCGTTCAGTAATAAGCTGCGTGGTGGTTTTGCCTAACGCCTCCTGTACTATGCGGTTGAGATGCCTCACCGTCATGTGCAGCTGTTCTGCATATTCAGTGGGTGATTTCTGCTGAGTGTACTGGTTCTCTATCAGTACTTCCAAAGCACGCAAGTGCTCCGAATAGGTGGCGTAGGCTTGTGTTTTTGGTCTTTCTTCCGCTAGGTACCATCGGCTCAGGTCGATGTAGAGTTGGCTAAGCTGAGCAGATATACGCTGCCTTTTCATCCAGGCACCATCATTCTGGTGCTCTGCCAGGAGGCCTTCAAAATGTGACAGGGCCTGTTGTTGTTGCAGCTCGGTCAGCTGCAACAGCGGTGGATTCTGCTGCGAGTAATAGAAGGGAAATTGAAATACGGACTGCTGAGTAAAGGACACATCGAAGTACTCCTGGGAGTGAAAAAAGATCACTCCATCTGCATCATCGCTCAGTTCCCAGTGATGTGTTTGCCCAGGGGTGAGAAAAAACACACTTCCGGCAGATACCGGGTAGCGCTCAAAATCAATTTCATGTACCCCTTCGCCATGAGTAAACACCACCACCAGGAAGAAACTATGTTTGTGAGGCGGGGCAATGGCCTCCTTGTGAGCCTCCAGATGATCCTTTAGCACATTGACATAAAGTCCGTCTTGATGCAGCGACGTCTCAAACTGTTCTAGATGTAGGATGTCCCATTTCATGAGTATGTGCAAGATGTCCTTTTTGTCCAAGTTTTTGAAACTTGGAGCGTGGGTATTCCTTAACCGAACCACCAACTTTGTAGTGCTATGGAAATAACAACACAAAGACGCGTGAAAAACATGATGCAGGAGCGGTGTCCCCGGTGTCATCAAGGACAGGTTTTCAAGACGAAAGGAAGCGTTTCGCAGTTCAAAATCCCGGTAATGCACGAGGAATGTCCTGTCTGCCATCATCGGTTTGAGACCGAGCCAGGCTTTTTTACCGGAGCCATGTACGTTAGTTATGGACTGGCTTTGCTCGAAATGATTGCGGCTTTTCTGATTACCCTCTTTTTTCCGCTCAGCATAGAAGGAATCATGGCCGTGGTGTGTATACCCGTGGTATTATTTTGGGTGTTTAATTTCCGCATGTCCCGGATGATATGGATGTACCTATTTGGCTAGGGGCACTATTTCCATTGCTGGCCACCCAATAAAAAGGGTGCCAAAGACACTAGACTCGCCGTTGTCGGTGTTTAAGCGGGGGACGCCTAGGAACCTGTCTGTGCTTAAACATCGAAATCCCGAACGACAAAAAGGGTAAACCTTGAAAATTTATAGCCCCAGCTTTACGGCTTGATCCTTTTGAGTGGGCAGGTATCCCTTGTGTTAAGACAAAAGAAAAGGCCGCTTGAAACAAGCAGCCTTTCTGATAATCTCTTCCTTGAGCAAGCTTAGTGACTCCAATCGTAGCCGCTAAGTCCTTCGGAGCACGCTACAAGCAGATCGATGCAATACTGGATGTCCTGCTTGTGAGCCATCTCGATGACCTGGTGCAGGTGACGGGTAGGGATAGAAATAGCTCCTGCGATCGCGCCATTTTTCCCCATCCGCTGTAGGCCGGCCGTATCCGTGCCGCCTGCAGGCAGAATCTCTGACTGCCAGGGTATTTCCTTATTGTCGGCTACCTGCTTCATGTAGGCTACCATGCGGTAGTCGCAGATAGTCATACCGTCTAGTACTTTGATGGCCGCGCCTTTGCCAAGCTCAGTTACTTTCTCGTGGGCCGCTGCACCCGGCAGGTCATAGGCTATCGTGGTGTCCAGGGCGATGGCAAAGTCAGGATTTACCGTATGGGCCGCTACGTTAGCCCCACGAATACCTACCTCTTCCTGCACGGTAAATACTCCGTAGAAATCCACGTCTAGCTCTACATCCTTCAAGGCCCGCAGGGCTTCTATCAGGATGAATACTGAAACCCGGTTGTCAATCGACTTGCTGTTCACGCATTCGCCCATCTCAATCAGATCACGCTCACGCGTAATGGGGTCACCTACGCTTACTATCTTCTCCACTTCTTCCTTCCCCATACCCATGTCAATGTAGAAATCGGTGGTCTTGGGCATTTTAGTGCGCTCCTCGGGCGACATTACGTGGATGGGTTTGGTGCCCATTACCCCGATTACATCTTCTTTCCCGTGGATGATCACCCGTTGAGCGGTCAGCGTTTTAGGATCGAAGCCTCCCAAGGTGTGAAACCGCACAAACCCCTGGTCATCAATATGCTTCACTATGAACCCAATCTCATCCATGTGGGCCGCCACCATCAGCTTTTTGGCAGGTTCAGCGCCCGCTTTGGCTCGGCGTATGGCAAACACATTGCCCAGGTTATCAATAGATACCTCATCGGCCAGGTCCTTCACCTCGGCCAATACCCGGTCTCGGATGGGCTTCTCAAAACCCGGTGCACCGGGAGTCACGCAGATATCGCGCAGTAGGGATACGTTGATCATAAGTTTATTTCGATGATGGGGGAATAACTCCCCTTCATGGATTGAAGTCTAATTTAGTGAGACACTAGGAAATCCCATTCGTTATGAAGTGTGGATTTGCCTTATAGACTCTATGGAATGTAGTTTTTGGGTGGAGCCCCCTAGCGTGCTTCCATAGCATGCACGGTAGCATCCAGAATGTCGAAAGCTACCTCGCCCATTTTGTTCTTAGTGTCTAGCGTAGGATTTACCTCCACTACTTCCCAGCAGATTACCTTCGGGTCCTGCACAAGTAGCTTATTGAGCTCCTTGGCTTCAGCATCCGAAATGCCGTCAGGCACAGGAGTTCCGGTACCTACCGAAACGGTAGTGTCCATGCTGTCCACATCAAAGGATACATAGATGATGTCACAATCGGCAAGTCGGTTAAGCGCCTCCTTTGCTACCTGGGCCACCCCCATACGCTGCACCTCATCCCGGGTTATGTTACGCATGCCGTATTTGTCCATCAGGGCCTGCTCTTCAGGCTCTTGGTCACGCACACTTACAAACACAATGTCGCTGCCGTTGATCTTCGGCCCTTCATGCACCAAACCCTTTATTTTCTCCCAATAAGCCAGAGTTTCAGTCTTAGGTTCATTCCGTTTGTTGTCCAAATTGTCCTCCGTGAGCACCATGGCCAAAGGCATGCCGTGCATATTGCCAGAGGGGGTGGTATAAGGCGTATGCAGGTCAGCGTGTGCGTCAATCCAGATGATACCCATACGTTGGTCTGGGTGGGCCGCTTTCAAACCCAATATGGTACCCCCGGCGGTGCTATGGTCTCCGGCTAGTACTACTACCGGCAGGCCCGTGGCCCGGGCTTCTGCTACTGCACGCTGGGTGCGGTCTACTACCGTGTATACTCCGTCAATGTGTTTTGCCCAAGGATATAGGTTTTTCTCAAACAGTTTCTCGTTGGCATCCGCCACGCGTACGGCCTCGTATTCGGTAAAAAACTGTGAAGCTTTGTCCAAACTAGCCACTTTCATCGCATCTACTCCCAAACTAGCCCCCCGTGTACCGGCGGCGAGTTCGGACCGTACTTCCACGAACTTAATCCGCTTCATAAATATTCGGTTCCCGATTTATTTTCTGATAATTGCGCTACAAATATTGATGATTTGGTGCGCCAATGAAAAGTTATTTCGATCTCATTGATCAAACTTTTTACTACCCTACCGAAGAGTTTCATACGGAAGAAAACCGCCTCTTCTTTCATCAGGTAGACCTTATGGAGATCATAGAGGAATACGGTACTCCTCTTAAGCTCACGTATCTTCCGAAAATATCAGAAAACATCCAGCGTGCCAAGCGATACTTCGCTTCGGCTATCCAGAAACATGACTATGCTGGTGAGTATGTGTACTGCTACTGTACCAAGAGCTCCCACTTTAGTTTTGTGATGGAGGAGGCCTTGAAAAACGATATCCATATAGAAACCTCCTCTAGCTATGATGTTCCCATTATCCGTGCCCTGGCCGCACAGGGTAAATTGCCCAAGGATGCATTCATTGTAGCCAATGGGTTCAAACGGCCACTCTACACTCAGTACCTAAGTGAGTTGCTCAATGAGGGATTCACCAACGTGATACCTGTGCTGGACAACCTGAATGAGCTGAAGGAATATGAAAACCAGGTGGAAGGAAAGTTTCAGGTAGGTATCCGGGTAGCGGCGGATGAAGAACCCAATTTTGGCTTCTATACCTCACGCTTGGGCATTCGCTATCGCGAAATTATTTCGTATTACGAGAACACCCTCAAGGGGCACCCCAAGGCCACCTTGAAATTGCTGCACTTCTTTATCAATACCGGAATTCAGGATACGGCCTACTACTGGCATGAGTTTGCCAAGTTTATTGACCTCTACTGCGCCCTCAAAAAGGTATGCCCTGAGCTTGACACCATCGATATTGGCGGAGGCTTTCCGATCAAAAATTCCCTCTTCTTTGAATACGACTACCAGTACATGGTAGACCAAGTAGTGGGCAACATCAAGGATATGTGCGAGAAGGCCGGGGTGGCGGTACCCCACATTTTCACCGAGTTTGGCAGCTACACGGTGGGCGAAAGTGGAGCTGTATTGTACTCCGTGCTAGACCAGAAAATGCAAAACGACAAAGAGCTATGGTACATGATCGATGGCTCTTTGATCACGCACTTGCCCGATGTTTGGGGCTTGAAGCATAAGTACCTGATGTTGGCTATCAATCAATGGGATGCCCGTATGGAAAAGGTAAGTCTCGGAGGGCTTACTTGTGACAGCATGGATTACTACAATAGTGAGCACCACGACTTTGAGGTATTCATGCCGCGCATAGAAGAAGGAAAGCAGTTGTACATCGGGTTTTTCAATACCGGAGCGTATCAGGAAAGCCTAGGCGGCTATGGCGGCATTCAGCACTGCCTCATCCCTGCACCCAAACACGTAATTCTTGACCGCGACGAAGAAGGCAAACTTTCCCACCGTTTGTTTGCTCCTGAGCAGAACAGCGAAGCCATGATGAAAATCTTAGGGTATTAGAGTTAATAGTTAACAGTGTACAGTTAATAGTTAAAGAAGTTTTTAAATAACTAATAATTAATAACTTCAGTCCTATCCCACGTAATCCCCCATGCGCTTGCGGCATTGTTTCCGTTTGATAGCCACGGTAATGGGCCACCAGGGGCCCGCCCGGAAACAGAGTGCAAAACGAACCAACGAATTGCTCAGAAATCTATCTACTGGGGAAAGGGAGAAGCTCTCGCCTTCTGGCATGATCACGTATTCGAAACCCATCTTTCGGGTAGCCTCCTCAAAGCAGCGATTCCCTGAGAGGGTGTTCTTGGTTTTAGTCCTGTAGATGGGCCAAATGGTACGCTCACGAAAAGGGTTTTTGTCTGGCCGGGCTCGGCGTTCCGTGGTAGTGGTTTCTTCGAACTCACCACGCGTTTGGGCATACCCTATGCCGATACCTCCAAAGTATGATCCTAGCAAAAACAAGAAAAACAGTCGCATCACGGCAAAAAATAGGGCTTATTTTTGAAAACGCCCTAGAGGAAGGAATATTCTAGCGGTTGAAGCCGATGTTCGTTTGGGCTTTTACACAGCCTCTTGTACTGGGGTAGGTAGGTGTGAGCCTGTCCAGGAATGAATTTCCTCTGCGCTAAGTCCAAGATCCTGGTAATAATTTAACCCAGTACGCATTGCAAACCCGTCGTCAAGATTGAGCTTGCGTGAGACGCCAATTTCTTTGAACAAAGCCTTGAGCTTAACGGGGAAAATACGAGGAGGGATAGGGCCGAAAAAAGGCTGGCCGTATACACCGTTGTACAAGTCGCAAATCGTTCCGGCAGCACCGTCAGCTACTTCATCTAGCATAACCGTGCGGGTGCCAAACTGAAGGATAAGACCTTTCTCTGTCATGGCTAAGTGCTGGTCAGCATCCAGTTTTCCTAGGTCGGAAAGGGCTAGCCCGGTGTACATAGCAAACAAGAAAGCATAATAAGCATCGGTGGGTTGACCAGACGCAGTCGCGTCAAACTGGATAAGCGCGTTAACCTCTTTGGGGGTGAGGGAGTCTGCGGGTAAAAATTCTTCGTTCTCCATTAGTAAAATTGAAGCGGCAAAGGTACGGACTTCCGCGCCAATACTCAACCAATCCTAACTTACTAATCGCCTGAGTGACAAAGAAAAAGCTCTTGTTGTAGCTGTTTGTCTATGGTGAAAATTTACCCTTGGCTATCCATCTACTGTGGAGCACGGTGTAGTTGGTAACTGTGGTACCAAAAGGCCATAGTACCCAGTAGGGAAGTGGGAAAAATTAAAAACTTAACTACAGAATCATCGGTGGTCGAAATCTCGCCTGAAGCGAAAAAAATCAGGGTAGCAAAGTAAACCAGGACAAAGGTGAAATAAGCATATAGGAATTGGCGATGAGGTAGCTTGGCCATCAGGAATAGGATGCCGAGGATTACATGGCTTAATCCTACTAGTGGCAACAGGTATAGCAGTAAAGCCAAAAAATAAGGAGAAAAAACATACCCGATTAATGCCCCAATAATCAGGATAGCAAAAAAGATTTGTAAAGCGGTATTAACTCTAATGAGGATGGGCCGTTGCATGGGTAGTTAAGGTTTATTCTAAGATAGAAAATCAGGGATCATGCCGAAAATTTGGAGACTTGCTTTCAAGGATCAGCCCTTGATGTAGTTGGACGTTCCCGTGGCTGGCATACGCCCAAAAACACCCATAACGGCGGGTAGTTGCCAGAAACCTTGCTAGAACTAAAATCAGATTAGTTACTTCCTGAATACTCTTTCAAAATGAATGATTTCCTCACCCTAGACTACTTACTTAAAGGGAATGATCGCCAGAGAAAAGCGTACCTAGAGTTGCAGGGCCTGCAACTGATGGAGCGTTTGGCGCCCTACAGCCCCATTCTGGTAGGTACGGTACCAATCGGTATTGATATCCCGGGCAGCGATCTGGATGTGATCGTAGAGGTTGCTGACTTTGAGAGCTTTAGTGAGCTGATGGAGCTCCACTATGGTTCCCATCCTGGATTTATGCTGGAGCCAAAAGAAATTCGGGATACCCCCTGTTTGGTAACTCGTTTCCAGGGAAGCCATTTTCCCATTGAGGTTTTTGGTCAGGCAGTACCTACCGTAAGGCAGCATGCCTATCGGCACATGCTGGTGGAACACCGGATACTGCAAGCCCACGGTAGTAGCTTTCGGGATGAGGTAGTGGCACTAAAAAAGGCAGGCCACAAAACTGAGCCTGCCTTTGCTAAGGTGTTGGGACTCGCAGGAGACCCCTATGAGGCTCTCCTGGAGTGGGAAGATTGATCTATTTCCAGAATTCGAATCCGAATCCAATGTTGGTCACACTTCTGTACTGAAGGGCAGGCCCTACCGTACCGTCATTGCGAGCAATGTCGATGTCCTCATCATATATGAGTTGGGCAGAGAAGTTGGTAGTGAGCCACTTGTTGAGGCGGTAGCGTGCCTGAAATTCTATGTTGACGTCCACCGTGTTGAGCCCTTCGTAGTTAGAGAAAAACAGGCCGTTTACTTGATATTCGAAGTCATCGGTAAAGGCTTTTTTGTAGGCCAGCGCCAAGCTGTATCCAAACTCTGAGCGTGCCATTTGGCCAGGCTCAACCCCATACAGGCCTTGGGCCGAAAGCCCTTCATCCAGTACAAAGGTGAACTTGCCGGTCACAGGAGCGAAGTCTACGGTGAAGTTGTTTTTCGCATAGGCTACCCCCAAACCTGTGATTAGGTAACCAGGAGCCAGGATGTGGCTGGTCAGGGTAGCACGTTCTATTCCTAAAGAATCTTCCGCGTAGGCAAAGCCTTGGGCAAGCTGAGAGCGGAAATCAAGTCCGGCGGATACCTTCAGGTTCTCATTTATCTTTTGCCCGTACCGGGAGGTGAAAATGAAAATGTCGTTGTTCTTTTTCACGGCCTCGCCAAAGCCTCCCTCTTGTAGCACACCGTAGGCCATCTGTAGGCGGTTGGTCCAGGAGCGCTGGTCCGTGGTATAGTTAGCAAAGGCAATGAATTCCGAATTGCCAGATAGTGCACTTTGGCCACCGCCAGCCCAGTTGGAAAGGTTGATGGAGGAAAGAGTGAGCGAAAAGCTAGCCCCATGTTCCCAAGGGTTTACTTCAGTAGTATCTGCCGCGGCTCCGTCGGCGTCTTGTCCCCAAACCGTGGGGCTTAGGAGTGTGAGGGCGATGATGATAAGAATGCTTCGTTGCATAAAACTTGCAGTCAGGATGAACTTGTCTGTTTTAGTTGGCACAAAAAAAGCCTCGCTAGGCGAGGCTTGCAATTTCTTTCGATGAAAACCACTCAATTAAGGTTCATTTTGCGAATTTCTTCTAGCGACTGCTCTGTGAGCGGCTTAGTAATGAACTTAATCACGTGATCATTATTCACGATCTTATCGATATCTCTTTTGTTGTCGGAGCTTGACAGAATGATCACCTTGCACTTGTTTTTCACCGTGTCAGCGAACTTTTCGAACTCATATAAGAATACGAAACCATCCACGATGGGCATGTTGATATCCAGGAAAATGATATCGGGCAAGCGGCTGTGATCCTCTTTATTTTGTTCCAAGTATTCCAGTGCACTCTTCCCAGAATTCTTGATCTCTACGTCCGAAGCAAATTTGGTGATCTCAATGATCCGTTTGCTGATAAAATTGTCAGTGTCGTTATCATCCACCAACATCACAAGGTCAATAGCCTTCGTATCCGTAGCCATGCAAATCAGGTATTAGGTATTTGAAAGAAACCCAAACGCGACGTCTTTTCCAAAATTAAGAACAGTAAACTCCTATTTCCAAGGCACAGGGACAGGTTTTAGTGAAAACGTTCAGTCTTGTAAGTGCGTCAATGGAAACGTGAAATTAGAGAAAATACCACCCCGTCATGGTTCGCATTCAGAGAGAAACATTGCACGTGTAGCGTTTCATTAAGAAATGGAACTCTTCATCAGCGGAATGCCCTAATTCCAGACAGCGGTGAAGTTACAATAAACTATCGTTTAATTATCAATTTTTCTCCCACCTTCAGGGTATAATCAGGCTTTTCATTCCAATGACGAATATCCTCTACTTTCACCGAATATTGGCGGGCTAGGGAGTACATCGTTTCACCAGCTTGTACTTCATGTACCACAACAGATTCTCCTGCCAGCTCTGTGGAGTTTTCGGATGTAGGGTTTTCAGCGTTTTCTGCCGATTTAGGAGGTATTTTTAGCTTTTGATCAATATCAATGGGGGTACTCGGATCTAGCTGATTGTATTCTACCAATCGTTGGAAGGGTATTTCATACAATCGGGCTATTCCGTATAGGGTTTCACCCTGCTGTACAGAATGAAAATCTGGCCGGGAAGGGGCCAAAATAGGGTCAGATTCCTCTTCAAAAACCTCCTCTTCCAGGGTGTCCATACCCGGGCTCGACACCATAGTTAGAACTGCCACGTCTTCTATGGGAATATCCTCCTGTACATTCTCTGTAGGGCTGGGTGTGGTGGCTGGTGCGTCTAATTCGGTAGTAGCTACCTCAAATTCTGAGGGTACCGCCAAAATAACGTTGGTGCGTGAGGTGTCCTGGGGGGCGGCCACTATCTCTTCTTGCTCCTCCTTTGGGGCAGGATAGAGTAGGATAGGAGTGACCTCCTCCTTCTCTTCTTCTTCTTCTGGGACAGCCATAAGTATTTCCTCACTAGTGGCTTCCGGCTCTGCTGTGGCCGGGTACAGCATTAGTAGGGTATCCTGCTCTACCACGGTATCGATCTCCCGCACTACAGGTGGAGGCAGGGTGGCAGGAGTAGGCAGCGTGCTGGCAGCATCCACTTCCGTTTCGGGGCCTTCTTGGTCTAGGAAAGAAATAGCGGCCGCTATCATCTCTTCGTTGTGCTGCAAATTAGGGTTGTTGGCCGCCTTTATTTCCTCATCGTACTGCACGGGTATGTCAGCAGGCCGGATGAACCGTAACCACAGTAGCATCCCGGGCTCTATGCTATTGACTCCGGTAAGCCGATTTTTTTGCACCAAACGGTTCAATTTCACCCCATACTTCTGTGAGATCAGCCACAGCGTTTCTTCCGGCTGCACGGTATGGTAATAGACCCGCGCCCGGTTACGCTTATTTTCCAGGTAGTAGTACTGCCCCGGTATCACCGCCTGGGCCCGGTCCATGTCATTGAGCTCCCGCAATTTCTCCGGCAGGATTTCCGCCTTACTCGCCAGGGTGTGGATGTCATCATAACGCCCGGCTACTATGGCCCGTTTGCCATTGATGGTGATCCGAAAAGGCTGATTGCTCACTCGTTTGTCTGCAAATATGATAGGGTACTCCTCCTGATTAGAAGGTTGGGGCACCTGTAGTACCTCCTCGTCCATCTGTTGAGGGTTCAGGACCTGCAAGTCCTGGGCAGAAGGATTGTCTATGGGGTAGAGCACAAAGTAGTTTTTGTCATCAGGCACCCGGGAGGATTTCAACCATATATTCAGGTCCTTCATCTCCTGCCCATCTACCCCCAGCTGCCGGCTCAGCTGGTTCAATGATTCTCCCCCCTCAGTTTCGTACAGCGCATAGATGCGCGCGGGTCTGGCTAGCGGTTCTACAGCATCCGTATAGGCTATTCTATGGGCCAGGTATTTCTTAATGTACCAATGCGACTGCTTGGTTACCTGCATGGTCCGTTTGCCATAACCCGAAGTAGGCAGCACATTCTGGGCACCCGTAAAACCATTGTTGTACGCCTGTAGGCTATACCACCAGTTGTCAAACGTCTCGTTGAAGCTTTTCAGGTATCGGCAAGCACCTCGGGTAGCACTCACAATGTTCATGCGCTCATCTACCTGTCGGTTTATTTTCAGACCTACTTCAAAGGCACTGGGTTCTTTAAACTGCCAGAATCCGATGGCATTGGAAGTGGATACGGCGTCTGGCACGAAAGCACTTTCCTGGATCGCCAGAAACTTAAAATCTTCTGGCACACCCTCTTCCCGCATGATTTGCTCCACTATCGGCATGTACAACCGTGCTCGGTCAGCCTTTTCTTGCAGGTAGGTAATGCCCGCGTGCAATGACTCCACATCCTCCTGTATCTCCCGGCGGGCGGCATCGGTCAGCGTAAGGGTCATATCCGCAAACTGAACCCGACGAGGCACCTGCGGTACCTGCCCTAGGGCCATGTTTGCCAAACCTACGGCTACCCACAAAATCGCGAATCGCTTCATAGTTTTCGTGCCATCATGATGCCGTCCCGAAACGGCAGCAGTATATTTTCCACGCGAGCATCCTCCTGCACCCTCTTGTTGAAGGCCAGCAGTGCCTGCGTCTCTTTGTCTTTTTCTTCTACGGGTTCAACCACTTTTCCCGTCCACAGCACATTGTCCGCCAGTATCACTCCTCCCGTTGGCATTTTATCCAACACCAAGTCATAATACTGCCCGTAGTTCACCTTGTCGGCATCAATAAATACCAGATCAAAGGGCACTTCCAGGGTTGGGATGATCTCCAGCGCATTGCCGATGATCAACTCTATCCGGTCTTCCATCTTAGCCTCAGTTATGTACCCTCGCACCCTGGCTTCCAGCTCGTTATTCACCTCCAGGGTGATCAGCTTTCCCCCCTCGGCAAGCCCCTCTGCCAAGCATAACGCCGAATAGCCCGTGTACGTGCCAATCTCCAAAATGCGTTTTGGCCGTTGCATATGGCTTAGCATGCTCAGCAGCCGGCCCTGCATGGGGCCAGACAGCATTCTGGGCCGCAATACCTGTATATGCGTTTCCCGGTGAATCCGGCGTAGTAAGGCGCCTTCGGCTTGCGAATGGGCCTCAGAATAAGCTTGGATTTCCCGGTCCAAAAACTCCATAAGAGCGTAACAGTCAGTAAGTTAGCGATTACAAAGATTAGCCCGAAACGCCCACATTTCCAACCAAATGCAGGAGGAAGGATATCCACATTCAATACATTGAAGGGAAACGATGGATTGGCTTTCTAGCCCCGATTCACAATGGGGCATCAGCTACGGCCCAAGCATTCATTTCATTCGTATTCGAATGCGCCAGACTATTCCTCCAGCAACGCTATCAGGGCGGGCAGTTGACTGTGCTTGTCACTCCAACTCATCAGCAGGTCTAGCATCTGCCAGGCCGTATCTTTGGCCCCCAGGGAGATAAAACCGTGTGCCGACCGGGCCAGTAAGTCCCCGTACACATAGTACCCTTGGTTGCGGATTCTGTTTTCGCGGTAGGAGGATTTTTGGTATACAGCGGGAGATGACTTTTGCTGGCTTTGCATCAATTCAATGGCCCACTGGGCTATCGGGGCTAGTAGTTCGGGCGCCAGCGAGTTATAGATCCCTTGCTCAAACAAATAGACCGCATCTTCAGCATAGTGCAGAAAACCAAGCTCGTAGTAGCGATAGGTATACCGAAAGGTGGCTTGTTGCCATGCTTCCAGCTCCTCATAGTATTCACAAGGCAGATCAAAAGGACGGCGATCCCATTCTGTAGCTTCATAGTTGGCCAGGCCCTGTTGCAGTAGTGAGAACGCTTCTTCCACCCTTCCCGCGCTGCCTAAAAGCCGGGCCAAAGCCCCGTAGGGTGCTAGCGCAGTGGATGGCGCACACTCAATGGCTGCCTGGTAGTGTTTTTCGGCTAGTTTGGGCTTCTCTTCTGCTTTAGCTATTTCAGCTAGCCGGGTGAAAGCCAGCAGTTGACAAGGGGCGTATTCATGCCGTTCTATGTACCAGCCATCTAGAAAGTAGGATGTTGGGCTGGCCGCTATTGGCTCGGTAGCGAGGTAAGCTTGATAGTAGTCTTGAGCATGCTGAGACTCATTGGGCAAAGCAAACCATGAGATTTCCCCCAGGTAAAAAAGCAGATCAGCCTCCGTGGGGCGGAATTCCAGTAAGGCCGCCAGGCACTCCTTTACTTCAGCCCACCGATAGGTAACCCAGCCTACTAGTATAGCCCTTCGAATGGTATCGTACTGAGCACCGTCACTCGCTAGGACTTCCTTAACAGACTCTACTTCCTCCAACCAGTCCTGATACTGTTTCTGGTAAGTCTCCCGAGTGCCTTCATAGGTCTGTTCTGAATGCCAAGTATAGGTCCGGCTAGGATACAAAAGGAAGGGATGCTTAGTAGGCATACCCCCAAATTACAAACCTGAAGTCAGGTTTAAAATTGGGCGTGCCTCCACGCCGTCGCCCGCTCCCGTTGCCTTTGGGCAATACAAAGAACCTGTTTCAAGGCCCCTGCCTTGGAACTCCGGATGGTTAGAGCCTCCAGGCTCGAAGACTGGGAAACTAAAAGTATCTCGCGCAAAACACTCAATTGCTCACCAGTCGGGACTGAATAAGCCTCTATTCACAAACAAAGACTTACCCATACCACCAGGCAAAAAAAAGAGTACTCAGGGAGCAGGGTTTCTGCATTCTGAGTACTCTCACTTGAGGAAAGAATTTCGTCTCCTAATTACTCTTCCTCATGCACGTATAGCTCCGTGCCAGACTCGAAGTCGTAAAGCGTGAGGCGGCGTAGGTTATAATATGCCGTCCATAGGTTGCGCAAACTCTCAATATAGGTGCTTACCGCGCGGTCCTTCTCTTCCAGGGCACGGCTCAGGTCAGTAATGGATATTTTACCAATCTTATAGCGATTGTTGGCAATATCATACCGCCGTTGGGCTACCTCTTCGCTCGTTTTAGTGATCTTAACCCGCTCGCGGAGCATATCAAACTGCCTTACCTGGGTGCTCACCTCTTGCTCAAAGTTGATCTTGTCCTGGGCCAAAGTGTACTCTGTTAGCCGGGCATTGGCCTCCGCCGTCTCGCGTACTGCTTTCAGCCGTCCTCCGTTCAGGATGGGTACCCGAAGCCCTACATTGGCTACCGTGTTCGGAATCAAATTGTTAGCTACCGCCTCTAGGTTATTTCCCTGACCGGCCACGCCAAATTCGAACACCAGATCACCATTTACTCCGGCGTTGGCCCGGGCACTGGCTACGTCCCGCTGGGCTTCCAGTTGCCGACGTTCAAAGCTTAGGGCCTCCGACCGGTTGGCTGAGGCCTCTTCCAAAGCCAATTCCATATCTACCGTAAACTCGGGCATGTCTTGCGGTACGGCCAATACCAGATTGGCACTGGGGGGCAGCCCTACAAAGGATTTCAACTCCAAAGAGGCCGTTTCAAAATCCAGCTCTGCCTGCGATACTGCCAACTGCGAGTTCATCAGGTTGAGCTCAAGCTGCAATAGGTCGTTTTCAGGAATTTTTCCCAATTGGAAACGCCCTTGGGCTATTTTGTAGACCTCATCGTTGTTGGCCACGTTCTGTACCGCAATTTCATAACTCCGCTGGGCTAGCAGCAAGTTGAAATACAATTCGGTAGCTAACTGTGACAGCTGCTCAATCTCCTCTACGTACGCTCGTTTGGACTCCTCGAATGCCAGTGGGGAAATGGCCCGGTCCCATTTGAATTGATTGAAGAACGTAAGGGGCTGGGTAAACCGGAAAAAGAAGGGATTGCTCTGGTAATTGATGTTGTTCGAGTCTACCGAAAAATTATCGAAACGCTGTATTGAACTCACCACCGATACGGTACCTCCCGTCCAGGGTACTACTTGCTGTAGGCCCAGAGACAACCGAGAGGTATTCTGGTTAACGGGTAGGAAGTCAATAGTACCGTCCGGCTGGGGTACCCCTTGTATACTGTTAGAATACTGAGGTAAGGTACTGTTCAGTACTAGCTGGGGGCGGTATTGGCTTTGGAAGGTACGGTACTGCCAGTATCGGTTCTCACGGCGGGTATCTGCACGTAAGGCCGCAGGTGACTCACCACGCGCCATGGATACATATTCGGCCAGAGTGAGTAAAGATTCTGCGGGGGCCTGAGCCTGTACCTGGCTCAGGAATATACAATGGAGCCCGAGTAGGGCGCACAAAAACTTATTCATAGCGAAGTGAGGTAATAGGGTCTTGTTTTGCTGCGCGCCGGGCAGGGAAAATGCCAAAAAATAGCCCAACAAAGGCCGCAACACCAAATGAAACCAGGATAGATACAAAAGAGATGACCGTTGGGATTTCGGCCAGATTGGAGACCAGTGAGGCCAAGCCCACACCCAGCAGGATACCGATGATGCCCCCGCTGATGGATATCATGACCGATTCCAGCACGAACTGCATCACGATGTCGTCCTTTTTGGCGCCAATGGCCAGCCTAAGTCCGATTTCCTTGATGCGCTCTAGTACCGAGGCCAGCATGATATTCATAATACCAATACCCCCTACCAGCAGGGAGATGGCCGCAATGGCTGCCAATACATAGTTGAAGATATCGTTGGTGCGCTGCTGCTGTTCTAGTAGCTGAATGGGGATGGTAATTTGGTAGTCTACCACGCCATAGTGGCGACGAGACAGCATCCGTGAAATCACCTCGGCGGTGTTGCTCAAATTTTCCGTCTGCGCCACCTGAA